>DASWMB010000208.1:0-7446 GCA_036399955.1 Allosphingosinicella sp.
GGCGCCTATCTCGCGGCCCTGATGGACCAGCTGGAGGCGCCGATCCCGTCGCGCTGGACCTCGATGCTGCTCCGCCGCGCGCTGATGTCGCGCGTGCCCTCGCCGGCCGCCGTGCATCCCGTGGACTGGGTGTCGGAGCGCGCCGCTTTGCTCCTGAGGATGGGGGAGGCGGATGCCGCCCGATCGCTCGTCCAGTCGGTCGACGTCGTTGCCTACACGCCGCGGATGATCCAGACGGCGCTCGACACCGCGCTCGCCACCTCCGATCCCGCCGCGCTCTGCCCGCTGATCGTGCCGGGCCGCAGCCTCAATGACGCCACCGTCTGGGGCATGGCGGATGCGATGTGCGCCGCGATGGCCGGCGAGGCGGGCCGGGCGAGCGAGCTGATCGACCGCGCCCGCTCCCGCGGCGAGGCGAGCGGCGCCGACCTGCTGCTCGCCGAAAAGGTGGTCGGCGCCGGCACCGACAGCCGCCGCGCCGTCAATATCCGCTGGGAGGAGGTCGAGCGGCTCACCCCCTGGCGGGCAGGGCTGATCGGCGCCACGGGGGCGGAAGTGCCCGAGCGGCTGGTCGACGCCGCCGAGCCGCGGATCCAGGCCTGGTTCGCGCGCGCCGCGATGATCCCGACGGAGCGGCGGATGGAGGCGGCCTTCGTCGCCGCGGCGCTCGGCGTCTTCTCCTCCTCGGCGCTCGTCGAGATGCAGAGCCTGCTGTTCGAGGCCGCCGAGCCCGAAGAAGCCGGGAACACGCCGGCCGGGCGGCTGCGCATCGCCTACGCGCACCGCGACCCGAACCAGCGCATCCGCGCGCTGCGCGACCTGTGGGACGACGGCGAGGGGCCGCTGCAGCGCTACGGCCGGCGCATCCTCACCGCGTCGGCCGCGACGCGGATCGCGCCGTCGGAAGAGCGCAACGAGGACGCGGACGAGCTGATCGCGGCGATGCTGAGCGCCGGCCTGGACGAGGAAGCGGCGCGCTGGAGCGACGTCGTGGCGGGGGGCGAGACGGACCCGCTAGCCGCGGCTCTGCTCGCGCTCGGATCGCCGCGGGCGCCGGGCGACGCTTCGGGCGTCGTCGAGACCTTCCAGGCGGCGGACGACAGCCGCGACGACCGGCGCACGCAGATGCTGGTCGCGGGGCTCGCCGGCCTCGACCGCATCCCGGCCGAGGAAGCCTCGCAGCTCGCCGCCGGCCTCGGCACGCCGCTCGGCCGTCAGGACCGCTGGACCCGCGCCCTGGACGAGGCCGTCCGCGCCCGCCAGCCGGGCACCGTCGCCCTGCTCGCCGCGGTCGGCATGCAGGCGCCGGACTGGGAGCGGGTGCCGCCCTCGCACCTGTTCCGGATCGTGCGCGCGCTCCGCCTCGCCGGGCTCGAGTTCGAGGCGCGGATGATCGCGGCCGAAGCCTTGATGCGGCTGTGAGCGACGCGGGCGAGGATCGCCGGCTGATCGGCGCCTTCCTCGAGATGATGGCCGCCGAAGCGGGCGCCGCGCGCAACACCCTGCTCGCCTATGAGCGCGACCTGCGCGGCGCTTCGGAGCTGCTCGAGGGGCTCGCCTCGGCGCCGGCGGACCGGCTGGAGCGGCTCGCCGAGGCGTGGAAGCCGCTGAAGCGGGCGACCGTCGCGCGCAAGGCGGCGGCGCTGCGCCGCTTCTTCGCCTTCCTCCACGACGAGGGCATGCGCGGCGACGATCCGTCCGCCGCTCTGCCGCGCCCCGGGGCGGAGCGGCCGCTGCCCAAGGTGCTGGACCGAGCCGCCGTCGACCGGCTGTTTGCCGAGATCGAGCGGCGGCTGAGGGAGGGCGCGCCCGAGGCGCTGCGGCTGTCGGCGCTGATCGAGCTCCTCTACGGCTCCGGTCTGCGCGCCACCGAGCTCGTGTCCCTGCCGCGCAATGCCGTCTCGCCCGACCGGCCGTTCCTGATCCTGCGCGGCAAGGGCGGGCGCGAGCGGCTGGTGCCGATCTCCGACCGCGCCCGGGCGGCCGTCGGAGAATGGGGCAGGCTGGTGCCGCGGGAGTCGCCGTGGCTGTTCCCGTCGGGCAAGAGCCACCTCAGCCGCGTGCGCCTCTTCCAGCTGGTGCGCGAGCTCGCGGGCGCGGCGGGCGTGCCGCCGGAGCGGATCAGCCCGCACGTGCTGCGCCATGCCTTTGCGACCCATCTCCTCGAAGGCGGGGCGGACCTTCGCGCCCTGCAGCTCCTCCTCGGCCATGCCGACATCGCGACGACGCAGATCTATACCCATGTCGACAGCCGGCGCCTGATCGACCTCGTCAACAGCCGCCATCCGCTCGCTGACGCCGGGCGCGTTGACGCGCCGCACCACAGGTCCTAACCGGCGCGCTTCATGGCCACCTTCCTCGATTTCGAAAAGCCGATCGCCGAGCTCGAAGCCCGCGTCGCCGAGCTGCGCGAGACCGCGTCGGCGGGCTCGCTCAACATCGAGGCCGAGATCGACCGGCTCGGCGCCAAGGCCGAGCGGATGCTGCGCGAGACCTATCAGAGGCTCACCCCCTGGCAGAAGACGCAGGTCGCCCGCCATCCCGAGCGGCCGCACTTCAAGGACTATGTGGCGGCGCTGATCGAGGATTTCGTGCCGTTGGCCGGCGACCGCAATTTCGGCGAGGACCAGGCGATCGTCGGCGGGCTGGGGCGTTTCCGCGGCAGGAAGCTGATGGTGATCGGCCACGAGAAGGGCGACGACACGGCGAGCCGGCTGCGCCACAATTTCGGCATGGCCAAGCCCGAGGGCTACAGGAAGGCGATCCGGCTGATGCAGCTCGCCGACCGGTTCGGCATTCCCGTCGTCTCGCTGATCGACACGTCCGGCGCCTTTCCCGGCGTCCAGGCGGAGGAGCGGGGCCAGGCCGAGGCGATCGCCCGCTCGACCGAGCAGTGCCTCGGGCTCGGAGTGCCGCTGGTGGCGGCGGTGGTCGGCGAGGGGGGATCGGGCGGCGCGATCGCGCTCGCCGCCGCCAACCGGGTGCTGATGCTGGAGCATGCCGTCTATTCGGTGATCTCGCCCGAAGGCTGCGCCTCGATCCTGTGGCGCACCGCCGACCGCGCCGGGGACGCGGCCGAAGCGATGAAGATCACCGCCGAGGACCTGAAGCAGCTCGGCGTCATCGAGCGGGTGGTGCCGGAGCCGCTCGGCGGCGCGCACCGCGGCCCGGCGGAGGCGATCGGGACGCTCGGCCGCGCGCTCGAGGAGGAGCTCGACGGCCTGTCGAAGCTGTCGCCCGAGGAGCTGCGCGCGCAGCGGCGGCAGAAATATCTCGCCATAGGCTGAGGCGGCTCGCCCCTCGGCGCGGGCCGAAGCTGAACCTCAGATAAAGGAACAATCGCTTCCGTAACGGTGTTTTTCCGGACGACGACGTTCGTTCGAGTAAGGAGTACCGTTCCCATGAAATCCAAGGCGCTGATGGCGCTCTCCGTCTCGCTCCTGTGCCTTGCCGGCGCGAGCGACGGTCTGGCGCAGTCCCGAACCCGCAACATTTCGCAGTCCGCCGCCAGCCAGGCCGCGCAGCAGCACCCGGCCATCGTCCAGGAATTCGGCGGCGAGCTCGACGGCGCGCGCGGCGCCTATGTCCGCAATGTCGGCACGCGCGTCACGGCGCAGACCAACATCTCGGGCGGCGGCCAGGCGTTCCGGGTGACGGCGCTCAACTCGCCGGTGATGAACGCCTTCGCCGTCCCCGGCGGCTATCTCTACATCACCCGCCAGCTCCTCGCCTTGATGAACGACGAAGCCGAGCTCGCCTCGGTCATCGGCCACGAGGCCGGCCACATCACTGCCCGGCACAGCTCGGAGCGGCGCCGCAGCGGCCTCCTCAGCCAGATCGGCGCCGTCCTCGTCGGCGTCGTTACCGGCTCGGGCCAGCTCGCCCAGCTCGCCGGCCAGGCGGGGCAGATGGTCACCCTGCGCTACAATCGCGCGCAGGAGCTCGAAGCGGACGCGCTCGGCGTGCGCTACATGACGGCAGCCGGCTACGATCCCGCCGCTTCGGCCTCGATGCTCGCATCGCTCGGCGCGTGGAGCGACCTCGAGCCGCGCTTCGCAGGCCGCGAGGCCGACCAGCGCTCGACCCCGTCCTGGGCGCGCAGCCACCCGCTCAGCACCGAGCGGGTCACCCGATCGACCCGCGCCGCGCAGCAGACGGGCCGCGTCGGGCAGGGCATGCGCAACCGCGACCAGCATCTCGCCGCGATCAACGGAATGTATTTCGAGGACGACCCCGCCCAAGGCGTCATCGAAGGCCGCGACTTCCTCCATCCGGACCTGCGGCTCGCCTTCACCATCCCCCAGGGCTTCCAGATGCAGAACGGCGCGCGCGCCGTCACCATCGTCGGCCAGACCGGACAGGCCCAGTTCTCGACCGCGGCCTATAGCGGCAATCTGGGGACCTATATCGGCCAGGTCTACCAGGGCCTCGGCGGGCAGCAGCAGCGGATTCCCTATTCGCAGCCGCAGACGACGACGATCAACGGCATCCAGGCGGCTTATTCGACGGCCCGGGTCCAGACGCAGCAGGGCGTCGTCGACGTGACGGTGGTCGCCTATGAGTTCTCGCAGAGCCAGGCCTACCACTTCGCCCTGATCACGCGCGGCGGCACCGGCATCGGCGCCTTCGAGCCGATGATCGGCTCCGTGCGGCGGCTCTCGGCCCAGCAGGTGGCGGCGATCCGGCCGCGGGTGATCCAGATCCACACCGTCCGCGCCGGCGACACCGTTGCGAGCCTGTCCGGCCGGATGGCCTACCAGACGTTCCAGCAGGAGCGGTTCCGGACGCTGAACGGCATCCCGGCCAATGCCGCGCTCCGGCCCGGCGACCGGGTGAAGCTGGTCGTCTACGGCGCCCGCCAGTCCTAGCGGCGCGCGTCGCCGAGACGCCGAAACGAGATCGGGCGGCGGAACCTGGTTCCGCCGCCCGATCCGTTACGTCGACTGAGAAGATCAGCAGGTCGAGCTGGTCTTCATACAATCCTTGACGTCGTTGAAGGTGGTGCCGAGCTGGGTGCCCAGCTGGCTCATGGCGGTGATGGCGGCGACGGCGATGAGGGCGGCGATGAGGCCGTACTCGATGGCAGTGGCGCCCTTGTTGTCCCTGATGATCTTGCGAATGAACTGCATTTCCGGTCTCCTCGGTTCCAAAGCTTTGGAAATCCACATTTCCACGCCGCCCCCGTTCCACATTCGGGCGAGCAGGGTCCTGTCTACGACTCGGGGGTTGAGAAAAAGCTAACGCGCATCGTCGCGATCTCAGCTCGTGCTGACCTGCTCGCTGACATGGTTCCACAGCCCGATCGCGCCCTGGCCGAAGCCGACGATCGCGCTCACCATCGCCAGGAAGATGAGCGCCAGGATCAACCCGTATTCGACCGCGGTCGCTCCGCTCTGATCGCTGCGGATGTCCCGAATCCTGCGCATCGCCAGTCCTTCCGTCCTGATGGTGTTCCCCGATGCTCGGCTCTAGGAGGGACAGGGTTAAGAGAGTGCTGACGAGAGAGCCCGGCTTGCAAAAATTTCCGACAATGACGGTGGTGGCGGCGGCGCTGGTCGACGGCGACGGGCGCGTCCTGCTCCAGCAGCGGCCGGCGGGCGGCGCCATGGCGGGGCTGTGGGAGTTTCCGGGCGGGAAGGTGGAGGAGGGGGAGCTGCCCGAGGCGGCGCTCGCCCGCGAGCTCGACGAGGAGCTCGGCATCCGCGTCGGCCGCGAGGCGCTCGTCCCCGCCTGCTTCGCCAGCGCGCCGCTCGGCGAGCGGCACATGATCCTCCTGCTCTACATCTGCCGCGCCTGGGACGGGGAGCCGCGCCCGCTTCATGCCGCCGCTCTCGCCTGGCTGCGGCCTGGCGAGATGGAACCGGACGCGATGCCGCCGGCCGACCGGCCGCTGATCGCGCTGCTCGGGGCTCTGCTCTAGCCTTTGGGCTTCAGCGCCGCCGCGAGCGAGGCGGTGCCGCTGCCGCGCCGCGCCGGCTGCGGCTGGTCCGGCGAAGGCGCCCAGCCGATCATGTAGACGATCTCGAAGCGCTCGGCCGTCTTGCCGTCGGCATCGGCGGCGGCGGCGAACTCGGCCATGGCGGCGGCGAGGCCGAGGCGGCCGACCGGCGCGCGCGACCGCGTCTCGAGGATATTGGTCGCGCCCATCGCGCGCAGATCGGCGACGAGCCGGAGGAGCGAGCCGAAGCGAACGGTGACGGTTTCGCCGTCGACCACGGGCAAAGCGAGGCCGGCGCGGGCGAGGAGGTCGCCGGCGGCGCGCAGGTCGATCTGCGGGTGGATCCGGGGCGAGGCAGGGCGGCCTTGTGCTTCCTCGGCCGCGTGCATGGCGCGCCGCAGCGCCGGCAGGCTCCCGGCGCCGGCGAAGGCCCCGAGGAACAGACCGTCAGGCCTCAGCGCGCGCCGGACCAGCGCGAGCGCGCCGGGCAGGTCGTTGACGCTGTCGAGCACGCCGACCGACAGGACGAGGTCGAACGCCCCGTCGGCGAAGGGGAGGCGATCCTCGTCGCACTGGACCTCGCCGAGGGCGCGGGCTGCGTCGGCGACCACGACGTCGAGGCCGAGCGCTCGCAGCCGCACAGCGAGTGCGCCGTCGCCGCCGCCGAGAACCAGCGCCCGCCTGAACTCGCGCCGCACCGCCTGGAGACGCTCGATGAGCTCCTCGTCGGCGTGGCGGAGCAGATAGTCGGCATCGCCCCCGCTCGCTGCGGCGCGCGCGCGGCGCAGGCGGCGCAGGCGGCGGTCGAAAGGCTCGGCGGCGTCCATCCGGAACCGGCGCTAGCGCGTACCGCGGCTCAGAAGAAGAGCTTGCGCAGCGTGATCCTGACCGAGCGGCCGAGCGGATCGAGATAATCCGGCTGGTAGGAGCGCGGCGTCGCCCCTGCGGCATCGCGGACCTGGAGCCGGCTGTCCAAGATATTGTCGATCGCGAGCGTGACGCGGGCGCCCCTCAGGAAGGGCAATTCGCGCACCCAGCTGCGCCGCGCGCCGAGATCGGCGAAGAGCCGCAGGTTCACCGTCGCGAAGTCGGAGAAGAAGAGGTCGCCTGCCGAGCCGCCGCTCGGGTCGGGCCCGCCGCGCACGAAGGTGCCGCTCTGCCAGTTGCTGGTGAGGCGCGCGCCGAGGCCGTTGCGGAAGAGGCCGGCCTGGAGCTCGACCTCGTGGCGCGGCTGGCCGCCGCGGCTGCCGACGGCGGAGCCGTCGAGCAGATCGAGGACCGGAACGCCGGCCCGGATCAGGATCTCGTTTTCGAGATGATAGGTATGGAAGAGCCCAAGCTGCAGGCGCCCGCCGAAGCGGCCGCCGCCGCCGCCGCCGAACCCGCCGAAGCCGCCGCCTCCGCGGAAGCCTCCGCCGCCGCCGGGACCGCGGAAGCCGCCGCCTCCGCCGGGTCCGCGCGGGCGCTGGGCGCCTTCGCCCCGCGGGGCAGGCTGCTGCTGCCCGGCC
>DASWMB010000209.1:0-8109 GCA_036399955.1 Allosphingosinicella sp.
TTCTCGGCGATTATCCGGGCGCCAAGTTCCGGCGCTTCGCGCCCCACCTGCCCGAGGATCTCACCGGCAAGACGGTGCTCGACATCGGCTGCAACGCCGGCTTCTACTCGATGGAGATGAAGCGCCGCGGCGCCGAGCGCGTCGTCGGCGTCGACAGCGACGATCGCTATCTCGAACAGGCGCGGTTCGCCGCCGCCACCCTTGGCTACGACAATATCGAGTTCCGGAACCTGTCGGTCTACGACGTCGGCGCGCTCGGCCGCCGCTTCGACGTCGTCATCTTCATGGGCGTCCTCTATCACTTGCGGCACCCACTGCTCGCGCTCGACCTCATCCACGAGCATGTCGCCGGCGACATGCTGATCTTCCAGTCGATGCAGCGGGGATCGAGCGACGTGCCCCCGCTCGACGAGGATTATCCGTTCGAGGAGACGGCGATCTTCGACGATCCCGCCTATCCCAAGCTCCACTTCGTCGAGCGCGAATATGCGCACGACTGGACCAACTGGTGGGTGCCCAACCGCGCCTGCGCCGAGGCGATGCTCCGTGCATCGGGCTTCACGATCGAGACGCGGGCCGAGGACGAGGTCTACATTTGCCGCCGCGCGCAAATGCCTTATGCCCAGTTCGGGAAGGGCGCGGTCTATCCGGCACGCGAGACGGCTTTGGGGGACGGCGAATGATCGAAGCCGCGATGATCTGGAACGAGCCGAACAACAAGTCCCACTGGGACCCCGAGCTCGACCCCGATTGGCGCCAGTACGGCCGGCTCGTCACCGAAGCCGCCAGGGCGATCCGGGGCGTCAATCCGGAGGTGAAGCGGGTGCTCGGCGGCATCTCGCCGATCGACCCGCACTTCATCCGGACCCTGGAGAGCTACGGCGTCCTCGACCATCTCGAGGTGATCGCCGTCCACGGCTTTCCGCTCGACTGGAATTTGTGGCCGATCGACGAATGGCCGCAGCGCATCGCCGACATCGAGGCGGTGGCGCCGAACCACGAGATCTGGGCGACCGAGGTCGGCGTCGGCAGCTTCGGCGCGGAGGAGGTCCAGGTCTTCGGCGTCGACCGCACCGCCGAGCTGCTGATCGGCCGGGTGCCGCGCCTCTTCTGGTATTCGCTGTTCGATCTCCCGCAGGCCTGGGGCGCGACGACGCGCCACCGCGAGGCCGAAGGCTCGTCCTATTACCGCCATTTCTACATGGGCCTGATCAAGGCCGACGGCACGCCGAAGCTCGCGCTCGATCACTTTGCGCGGCACACGCCGGAGATGGGCATCATGCAGTGGTTCCACTATCAGGACCCGCGGCTCGACGACGCCGTCGCCTGGCTGAAGCGCCTCGGCGTCACCCACCTCAGGACCGGCCTCAGCTGGGCCGACAGCTTCCGCGAGGACGCGATCGGATGGTTCGACCGGCAGATGGAAGCGTTGCAGGATTTCAACGTCACCGTGACATTCTGCTTTACCCCCGAGCATTTAGGGCTTGCGCCCCACCATACGAGCGCGCCTATAGACCCGATGCAATTTGCGGACTTCTGCGCGCGTATGATAGAGCGGTACGCTCCGGCTGAGCGCAAGGCCGCCGTCGCCTGAAAGCCATTTTGAATCATGAGTTTGAACGACCCCATGCGGAATGACATCAACATCGCCATCATCGGCGTCGGCAACTGCGCCAGCTCGCTCGTCCAGGGCATCGCCTATTATCAGAATGGCGGCGCCAACGAGCAGATCGGGCTGATGCACTGGGACCTCGGCGGCTACCGCCCCAAGGACATCCGCGTCGTCGCGGCCTGGGACATCGACCGCCGCAAGGTGGGCAGGGACGTGGCCGAGGCGATCTTCGAGAAGCCGAACAACACGCAGGTCTTCTGCGACCACGTGCCGCAGAGCGGCGTCAAGGTCGAGATGGGCCGCACCCTCGACGGCTTCTCGGAGCATATGGCGGAGATGCGCGACGACCGCACCTTCCTGCCGTCGGACGCGCCGCAGCCCGACAAGGCCGACGTGGTCCGCCGCCTGAGGGAGACGAACACCGAGGTCCTCCTCAACTATCTGCCGGTCGGCAGCCAGGAGGCGACCGAGTTCTACGCCGAATGCGCGCTCGAGGCGGGCGTCGCCTTCGTCAACAACATCCCGGTGTTCATCGCCTCCAACGAGGCCTGGGCGGAGCGCTTCCGCGCCGCTCGCGTGCCGATCATCGGCGACGACATCAAGGCCCAGCTCGGCGCCACCATCGTCCACCGCGTGCTGACCGACCTCTTCTCCAAGCGCGGCGTCAAGCTCGACCGGACCTACCAGCTCAACACCGGCGGCAATACCGACTTCCTCAACATGTCGAACCGCAAGCGGCTCGCCTCCAAGAAGGTGTCGAAGACCGAGGCGGTGCAGTCGGTCGCCCAGCACCGGCTCGAGGACGAGAACATCCACATCGGCCCGTCCGACTATGTGCCGTGGCAGAACGACAACAAGGTCTGCTTCCTCAGGATGGAAGGCCGCATGTTCGGCGACGTGCCGCTGAACCTCGAGCTTCGCCTCTCGGTCGAGGACAGCCCGAACTCGGCCGGCGTCGCGATCGACATGATCCGCTGCGCCAAGCTCGCCAAGGACCGCGGCCTTTCCGGCCCGATCCACCCGGCGAGCGCTTATTTCTGCAAGCACCCGCCGATCCAGAGCACCGACGACGCGGCCCACGAGGCGCTCGAGCAGTTCATCCGCGGCTGAGGCCTCGCAGATTCGCTGAATGCAAGAACCGTCGCCCCGGGCTTGATCCGGGGTCCACCTGCTTGTGCGGCCACGCTCGGCGAGGAAGGTGGATGCCGGATCAAGTCCGGCATGAGGGAAATCCTATTCGCGGAGCGCGGCGGCGAGGGCGGCGGCGGCGATCTCGCCGTCCTGTTCCGACGTGCCGCCGCTGACGCCGATCGCTCCGGCGACGCGGCCGCCCACCATGATCGGAACGCCCCCTTCGATCGCGACGACGTTCGGGAGGCTGAGGACCGCATTGCGGCCGCCCGCGACCGAGTCCGCAAAGGCGCGGGTCGGGCGGCGGAAGAGGGCGCTGGTCCGCGCCTTCTGGACGGCGACCTCGATCGAGCCATTCTGCGTGCCGTCCATCTTGTGGAAGAGCACGAGGCCGCCGGAGGGGTCGACGATCGCGAAGGCCATGTTGAAGCCGCGCGCCCGCGCCGCCGCTTCGGCCGCCTCGGCGATGCGACGGGCATGAGCCAGCGTCACCGGCGCTCCGTAGGATGGCTGGGGCTGGGGCTGGGCCTGGGCCTGGGGCTGCGCAGGAGCGGGCGCGGCGGCCGGTGGCTGGGCTGCGGCCGGCGCGGCGAGAGCAAAAGCGGTAAGCGAAAGAGCGATCTTCATAGCGGGCATCCTATCGGCCGGCGCGGAAGACGAGGCCGGTGGCGGTGCGGATCGCGAGCGGTCCGCGGGGTTCGGGCGGCAGGAGCGCGGCGATGCGGCGGGCGAGACGCTCGGCATCGGCGTCCGAGCGGGCGGCGGCGCAGAGCGTGACCTCGCCTTCGCGGCCCCAGGGGGCGCGGGCGACGGCGATGCGCTCCGCCGCGAGGAGCTGCTCGACCCGCTCGAGCGTCGGCCGGTCGATCCCCATCGCATAGCTGCCGAACTCGATCTCCAGCGGGCAGGCGCCGGGCGCCGCCTGCGGCGGGGCGGGCGCGGGCGCAGGCGCCGGCTTTTTGCCCGCAGCGTCGCAGGCCCCAAGCGGCGTCATGAGCATGAGCAATGCAAGTCCTCTCATCGCGAACCCCTGGCATCAACGAGCGGATCGTAGGGCCGCTCCCGGATCCAGCGCGTGGCGAGCCATTTGGTGCCGCCGGTGACCGGTGCGCCGGCGTGGCGGGTGCGGGGATCGCCGCGGCCTCCCGCATCGACGTTGCGGAAGACGAGGCAGTCGCCGGCGCGGCCTCGGGCGGAGAGGCCGACCCGGTCGAACAGCGTCTCGCCGCCCTGGTAGCCGTCGTTCAGATAGACGAGCGCGGTCCAGCGGCGCTGGTTGGCGGCGCCGGGCAGCGCATCGAGATGCGGCTTGTACTCCTGCCCCGGCACGTAGCGCAGGATGTGGAGCGGCTCGCCGCATTCGTAGGCCGTTCCCGTCGCGGCGGCGATGCGGCGGTTCAAGGCGTTGACGACGAGGTCTTCCCGTCCGGGTCCGAAGTTCATGCCGTCGGAGGTGCGCACCGGGTCCGGCTTGGGGCGGCCGGTGGCGTCGTCGATGATCACCGACGGCCGCAACGCGGGCGTTGCGAGGGAAATGAGGTGAGCGCATTCCGCGGCCGTGAACAGGCTGCGGACGAACCGGACCGGCGGGTCCTCCGACAGGATCTCGGGAGTCAGCTCCGGCTGGCTCATGCCGTCGAGGAGGGCGAGCTGCGGGTCGCCGGGAAAGGCGGCGCGGAGCAAAGCGGCGGCGCGCTCGGGATCCGCCTCGCAGCCGGTGCCGCTGGCGATCAGGCTGGCGCGCAAGCGTATCGCGTCCGCGCGGCCGGCGGCGGCGGCGCGTTCGAGGAGCGGGTGGACGGCGGCCGGATCGCGCGGGACGAAGACGCCGTAGAGGTGCCAGTTGGCGAGCGCGTAGAGCGATTCGCCGTCGCCCGCCTCCGCCGCCTGCCGGACGAGCGCGACCGCCTCGGCGCGGCGGCCGGCGCGGACCAGCCGCTCGGCCTGGTCGAGCGCGCTCATGCGAGCAGGTGCTTGCGGATCTTGCCGGCGGAGGTGCGCGGAAAATCGGCGACGAAGGCGAAGCTCTGCGGGACCTTGTAGGGCGCGAGCCGGGCGCGGCAGAAGGCACGCAGATCGTCCTCCTGGGGCAGCGGCGACGCTTCGGGGGCGAGCTGGACGAAGGCGAGGCCGACCTCGCCCCAGCGCGCGTCCGGACGCGGCAGCACGGCCGCGTCGATCACGGCGGGATGGGCGGAGAGGACGTTCTCGACCTCCGCCGGATAGACGTTCTCGCCGCCCGAGATGAACATCTCCTTCCGGCGGCCCGCGATATAATGGAAGCCGTCGGCGTCGCGGCGGGCAAGGTCGCCGGAGCGCAGCCAGCCGTCGGCGGTGAAGGCGGCGCGGGTCGCCTCCTCGTTGCGCCAGTAGCCGGGCGTGACCCCCGGGCCCGCGAAGAGCAGGTCGCCGACCTCCCCGTCCGGCACGTCGCGCCCGGCGGCATCGACGATGCGGGCGCTGCACAGGAGCTGCGGCTTGCCGACCGACCCGATCCTCTCCCAGGCATCGGCCGGGTCGAGCAAAAAGGCGGTGGGGCCCGTCTCGGTCATCCCCATGCCGCTGCACACGCGGATGCCCACGTCCTTGCAACGCAGCGCGAGGCTGTCGGCGAGCGGCGCTCCGCCGCAGCCCCAGTGGCGAACATGGCCGAGCGGCGCCGAGGCGAAGCGCGGATGCTCGAGCAGCGACTGGTAGACGGCGGGGACGGCGAAGAAGGTGTCGATCCGCCTCGCCTCGATCAGCGCGACGACCGCCTCGGCGTCGAACGACGGCAGGACGAGCACCCGCCCGCCCGCGATCAGCGTCGGCAGGGCGTGGAGGTTGATCCCCGCGGTGTGAAAGAGCGGCAGGAAGTTCAGCGTCGCGTCGCGCGCGCCGAGGCCGATCGCCGCGCCGAGGCTGACATAGTTCGAGAGCGCCATCCGCATCGTGTAGACGACGCCCTTCGGCCGGCCGGTCGTGCCCGAGGTGTAGAGCAGGTACCAGGTCGCGCTCGCCGGGCATTGCGCGCGGAAGCGGGCCGGCTCGGTGCGGGCGAGGAGCGGCTCGTAGCCGTCGTCGAGGCCGATCGACGGGGTGCCGCCGGAGAGCGCGGACGCGCAGGCGGCATCCTCGGCGCCGTAGAGGATGAGGCTCGGCTCGGCGTCGGCGACGATGAGGTCGAGCTCGGCGGCCGGCATCCGCCAGTTGAGCGGCACCAGCACCGCGCCGGCCTTGGCGCAGGCGAACAGGAGCTCGAAGAATTCCGGGCGGTTGCGGCAGAGGATCGCGACCCGGTCGCCCTCGCCGACGCCGCGGGCGCGCAGCAGCGAGGCGGCGCGGCAGGCGCGCGCGTCGAGCTCGGCATAGGTGACGGTGCGGCCGGTGAGCGCGTCCTCGAGCGCGACCGCCGCCGGGGCGAGCGCGGCGCGCTTGGCGATGAGGTCCGGGAGGTCGCCGGTCATAGCGCCCTGATCCTCAATCCCTCGGAGACGAAGTCGATCGCGAAATCGGCGACGTGGCCAGGCTCCATGTCCCGCTGCCAGAGGCCGTAGCGCATGCCGAGGAAGACGCTGATCCCGATCAGCGCCCAGGCGCGAAGCTCGTCGGGCCCGTCCGCGATCTCGCCGCGGGTGCGCGCTGCGGAAAGGTTGCGGCGGTAGCCCTCGGCGAAGGTGAGGTAATGCTGCCGATATTCGTCCTGGGCGACGAACTGCGCCTCCTCGATGATCCGGTAGAGCTCGGGCCGCTCGCGCACGAAGGCGATGAAGGCGGCGAGGCCGCGCCGCTCGGCGGTCAGGCGGTCGGGAGCGCCGCGCGCCGCCTCGGCGACATGGGCGCGGGTGGTGTTGCTCATGTCGCGGACGAGGGCGCGGAACACCTCCTCCTTCGATTCGAAATAGGTGTAGAAGGTGCCGAGCGCGACGCCCGCGCGCTGGGTGATGCCGGTGATCGCCGCCTCGTGGAAGCCGCGCTCGCCGAACTCCTGCGCCGCCGCCTCGATCAGGCGCCGCAGAGTCTTGCGGCCGCGTTCCGTCCGCGGCGTCTTATCGCCGTTTGCGGCGACCTCGTTCAACTCGGACATGGCCTCTCCCCGCGCCAAACTGAACCGAGTTTCAGATTCGCGCAAGCTCAGCCGCCGGCGCGGATGCCGACGCTGTCCGCGATCGCGGCGATGAGCTCGTCGATGCTGAAGGGCTTCCTGAGCACGCGCACGTCGCGTCCGAGCGCCGCTTCGAGTTGCTCTGTCTCGGCATAGCCGGTGACGAAGACGATCGGGAGGTCCGGGCAGCGGGCGCGGATCTCGCGCGCCGCCTCGGCGCCGTTCATCCCGGGCATCGCAAAATCGAGCAGGAGGAGGTCCGGGCAGTCGCGCGACACCTCCGCGATCGCCGCCTCGCCGCAGTCGCAGGAGGAGACCGTGTGGCCGAGCTCGTCGAGCGCGTCCGCGAGGAAGCCGCGCACGTCCGCATCGTCGTCGACGAGGAGGATCCGCGCGGCCGGCGCGCGCTCGGCGACGGGTGCGGCGTCCGCGGCGCCGCCGCCCTCCTCCGCGGCCGTCACGCCGACATTCGCACGCGGCAGGAGGATGTGGACCTTAGTGCCCTCGCCCGGCGCACTTTCGATCCGCATCGTCCCGCCGGATTGCTGGGCGATGCCGTAGACCTGGGCAAGGCCAAGGCCGGTCCCCTTGCCGAGCGGCTTGGTCGAGAAGAAGGGCTCGATCGCGCGGGCGAGGACGTCAGGCGCCATGCCCTCCCCGTCGTCGCCGACGGTGACGCAGACATAGCCGCCCCGCTCCAGGTCCGGGCTTCCTGCCTCGTCGACGCAGCGGGTCGCGATCGAGAGGACGCCGCCGCCCGGCATCGCGTCGCGGGCGTTGATGGCGAGGTTGAGGACCGCGTTTTCGAGCTGGTTCTCGTCGCAGACCGCGCGCCCCGCCGCCTCGTCGAGGTCGGTGCGGATCTCGATCCCGGCTCCGATCGTGTGCTTCAGGATCTGGCGCATGTTGGCGATCACGTCGTTGACCGCCACCGGCTTCATCGAGAGGCGCTGGATGCGCGAGAATGCGAGAAGCTGCCCGGTGAGCTTGGCGCCGCGGCGGGAAGATTCGAGCGCCGCCTCGGCGACACGCTTCAGCCGCGCATCGTCGACGCGGTTTGCGATCAGCTCGAGGCCCCCCAGGATCGGGGTCAGCAGGTTGTTGAAGTCGTGGGCGATCCCGCCGGTGAGCTGGCCGACCGCCTCCATCTTCTGCGCCTGCCGCAGGCTGGCCTCGGTCGCCCGGCGCCGCGCCATCTCCTCCCGCAGGCGGCCGTTGATGGCATCCAGCTCCCGCGCCTGCCGTGCCAGGTCGAGCCGCAGCCGGAGGTTGGCGCCGAATT
>DASWMB010000210.1:0-7175 GCA_036399955.1 Allosphingosinicella sp.
ACAGGCTCGATCCGAGGATCCAGACGGGCACGTCCTGCCCCTCGCCCGGGATGGCACGCACCTTGGCGTCCGGGCCGCGGCCGCGGAAGTAATCCATCAGCTCGACGACGTCGCGCGGGAACTGGTTCTCGTCCGAGGCGAGGTTGCGGCGCAGCGCCGTCGCGGCGGCGCGGTCGGTGCCGGGCGCGCGGCCGAGGCCGAGGTCGACGCGGCCGGGGAACAGCGCCTCGAGCGTCCCGAACTGCTCGGCGATGGCGAGCGGCGCGTGGTTGGGGAGCATGATCCCGCCCGCTCCGATGCGGATCGTCGTCGTGCCCTCGCCCACGAAGGCGAGCGCGACCGAGGTGGCGGCGCTGGCGATGCCCGGCATGGAGTGGTGCTCCGCCATCCAGAAGCGGCGGTAGCCGAGCCGTTCGGCGTGGCGGGCGAGGTCGCGCGAGTTGCGCAGCGCCTGGCCGGCGTTGCTCCCTTCGGCGATCGGGGCAAGGTCGAGGACGGAGAGCGGCACCATGACGGGCGAGATGGTTATCGTGCGCCGCCACTGCTAGGGGCGCGGCCATGCCGGAGCCGATGGAGGAGAGAGGCCGCCTGTGGCGCGCCGAATCGCGCGCGACGCTGGCGCTCGCCATGCCGCTCATCCTCACCAACGTCGCCCAGGCGCTGATCCACGCCACCGACGTCGTGCTGCTCGGCTGGGCCGGGCCGCGGACGCTCGCCGCCGCAACGCTCGGCATAAACGTCTACTTCGCCTTTTTGATCTTCGGCATGGGTCTCATGATCGCTTCCTCGCCGATGCTGGCGCGCGAGCTCGGCGCCCGGCGGCACAGCGTGCGCGACGTGAGGCGGACGGTGCGCCAGGCGATGTGGTCGGCAGCGGCAATCACCGCTCCGATCTGGGTGGTGCTCTGGCACACGCGCGCGCTCCTCGTCCTCCTCGGCCAGGATCCGGACCTGGCGGCGGACGCGGAGACGTTCGTCCGCGCGCTGATGTGGGGGATGCTGCCTTATCTCCTCTATCTCGTCCTGCGCTCCTTCATCTCCGCGCTCGAGCGGCCGATGTGGTCGCTGGGCGTCGGGCTGGTCTGCGTGATCGTCAACGCCGTCCTCAATTATGGGCTGATTTTCGGGCATTTCGGGCTGCCGGAGCTCGGTCTGCTCGGTGCCGGGATCGGCAGCGCTTTCGCAAACCTCCTGATGTTCGCCGGGCTCGCCGCAGTGGTGCTGCTCGACCGTCAGTTCCGCCGGTACCGGCTGTTCGGCCGCTTCTGGCGCTCCGACTGGGAGCGCTTTCGGGAGGTCTGGCGGCTGGGCCTCCCGATCGCCGTCACGCTCGGCCTCGAGATCACCATCTTCAATGCTGCGGTCTTCCTGATGGGCTTGATCGGCACACAGAGCCTCGCCGCCCATGCCATCGCCATTCAGATCGCGTCCCTGACCTTCATGGTGCCGCTCGGGCTCGGCCAGGCGGTGACGGTTCGCGTCGGCCTTGCTTACGGGCGGCAGGACCGGCGCGGCATCGCGATCGCGGGCTGGACCGCGCTCGGCCTCTCGGTCGGCTTCATGGGGCTGATGGCGCTGGTCATGGTGGCGGCGCCGGGACTCCTCGTCTCAGCCTTCCTCGATCCCGCGGAGCCGGCGAACGAGCCCGTGATCGGCCTTGCCGCCTCCTTCCTGCTGGTGGCGGCCCTGTTCCAGATCTTCGACGGCGCCCAGGTGGTCGGCGCCGGCATGCTGCGCGGCCTCCACGATACCCGCGTGCCGATGATCTACGCCGCCTTCGGTTACTGGATCGTCGGGCTCACCACCGGCGCCGGCCTCGCCTTCGGCTTCGGCTGGGACGGCGTCGGGATCTGGACCGGGCTTGCCACCGGTCTCGGCGTCGTCGCGGCGCTGATGATCGCCCGCTGGATGCGGCGCGAGCGGCTCGGCCTCGTCGGCGGCACGACCGGCAGTCCGGATTGAACGGAAAGTCGCCTGCCGCGTTCGCGGGGCAAGAGGAGGAACAGCCATGAACGGACGCTTCGTCGCGAGCCTTTGCCTTGCTGCCGCCCTTGCCGGCTGCGCCACGAGCCGGCGCGGGCCCGAGGAGCCCGAGTTCGTCGGCCGCACGCTTCGCGTCGAGACCGCCGCCGGCCAGGCCTCGACGCTGCGCTTCGAGCGCGACGGGACCGTCATCGCCCGCTTCGGCGAGCAGGAGACGCGGGGGCGCTGGAGCCTGGAGCCGCGCGAGCTCTGCTTCACCTGGCGCCAGACGTTCCGTGAGTGCTGGCCCTATACCCAGCCGTTCCGCACCGGCCGCACCGTCCCGATCCGCAGCGACCGCGGCAATGCCGTCCAGGTGACGATGCTGCGCTGAGGCGCGCTCAGGCGCCGCTACGGTTTCTGCATGCCGTAACGGGGACGTCGAACAGGGCGCGACCGCGCTCGTCTCGGAAGGCGTAGACGATGGTGGCGCCGCGGGCGACCGCGTCCGCCACGGCTTCGTCGCCGCACGCTTGCTGCGGCACGGTGCGCCGCATTCCCGCCCGCGCCGCGGAGACATCGACTCGCCGCGCCTCGACACGGTGGCGATAGGTGAGGACGCGCCCGGAGGCTTCGACCGCCTCGAGCCGGGTCACGGGGTCGAGCCGCATCGGCAGCCGCGCATTGGCGACGGCCGCAGCCTGCCGCAGCTCGCTCTCGAGCGGCTCCTCGGCCGGCGCAGCGTCGGAGGCGACGACGACGAGCTCGCTCGAGGTCAGCACGTTGGCGGCGATGAGGTCGTCATGCGGGGGCACCCACATGTCCCCGGCCGGGGTCTGCGCCGCGCGCGCGATGAAGTGCGGCGCGACGCCGGCGCGGCGATAGTCGAGCTCCATCTGCCGCGTCGCCGCCCGCGTATCGGCTTCGGTCCAGCCGGGGAAGGACGGCTGGTGGAAGCCGACGGCCGTATCCTCCGTTGCCGTGCGCTCGCGGCCGGCGAGGAGGACGAAGGTGCAGGCGGACAGGCACTCGATCTCGGCGCGGGTGTCGAGCCGGCGCTCGGCGATCGTATCGGCGATACGCATCGCCTCCAGCTGGCGCCCGCCGGGCGAGGTGAGGACCACCGTGCGCAGCCGCGGCGCGTCGGCGGCAAGCGCGCGGAAGCGGCCCGAGACGCCCGAGGTCAGCGTGCCGTCGATGCGGATCGCGGTGCCGTCCTGCGACAGCGTCACCTGGCCCGGATCGCCCAGCGGGTCGCCGCCGAACGCGAGGACACCGAATTCGTGCGTCTGCAGCATGTAGGGCCGGAGCTGGAGGAACATGCCCAAGGCTCCGAACACCACCATCACCTGCGCCGCGATCGCCCAGCCGCCGGAGCCGCCGCGATCTTCGTGGAGCTGCGCCGACCGCCATGTGCCGACCGCGCCCCACGCCCAGAGAGCGACCGTCAGCGCGAGGAACAGGAGCGCCGCGGCAGCGACCGCCTGCAGCGACAGGTGCGTTTCCTCCATTGCGTGGATACCGAGCGCCGCGGCGAAGATCGCCGCGCCGCTGATCAGGCTGCTGTTCAGCCAGTAGGAGGCGGGCAGCGAGCATTCGCCGCGCCAGTGACGGACGACATAGTTGCGGTGCGGTTCGGGCTCCGGTTCGGCGGGCCAGTAGCTCTCCTCGCCGCCGTGGATGGTGGGCCACTGCTCCCCGCCGACGGCCGAATGCGTCGGCATCGCCTCCGCCGGTGCGTCCGGCTCCCAGTAAAGGCAGAAGCTGCGCCACATCAGCAGCCAGACGATCACGCCATAGGGCAGATAGAGGAGCAGCAGATACCAGATCGTCGCCGGACGGTCGCCGGCCGCGAAATAGCTGCCGATCGACGCAATGAGCCACGCGGCGAGCGCCGTCAGCGCCGAGCGCTTGAGCGGCGGCGCGTTCCTGAAGAGGACGCTGCTCAGCACGGCGGCGGCGAGAGCCACCACCACCAGCGGCCCGAACAGGACCATCAGAATGGGCATTTACCCCGACTCCCCCTCTTTCCCCGAGGTGAGTGTGACGGAACTCGCGCTCGAAACAATCGGGAAAATGCGCCATCACCGCGCGGCATAAGGATTTTTCCGGGAGAGGACCGTCGCTCGGCTGCGGATCAGCCGACGGCGTAGCGGGCGGCAGGCGCAGCCGCTAAGGCTGGGCCATGGAAAGCCCTTCTCCTCATGTCTAGGCGGCTCAAGGTGCTGCCGATGCTGGAAGGGGACCAGCAGCGTGCGGCCGATCCGGCCACTCACGCCGCGCTCTCGGCCTCGGCGGGCACGGGCAAGACCCATGTCCTCACCGCCCGCGTGTTGCGGCTGCTGCTCTCCGGCGTCGACCCGTCGAGCATCCTCTGCCTCACCTTCACCAAGGCCGGCGCCGCGGAGATGGCCCAGCGGATCCACGAGCGGCTCGCCCACTGGGTGCGGCTGAAGGACGAGGAGCTCGGCAGGGAGCTGGTCGCGCTGGGCGAGCAGCCGCGGCCGGACCTGCGGGCGCGGGCGCGGACGCTCTTCGCCCGGGTCCTCGACGCTAAAGGCGGCGGGCTGCGCATCCAGACCATCCATGCCTTCGCCCAGAGTCTGCTGGCAGCCTTCCCGGCCGAAGCGGGGCTGGTCCCGGGCTTCCGCCCGCTCGAAGGCCGCGAGGAGCAGCTGCTCGCCCGCTCGACGCTGGCCGACCTCCTCGTCCGCGCGGAGCAGGGCGGCGACCTGCCGCTGATCCACGACCTCCAGGCGCTCAGCCACCGCACCGGCGAAGGCGGCGCCGAGGCGTTCCTGATGGCCTGCGCCCGCGCGCCGGACGCGCTGGCCGAGCTCGGACCTCGCGAGGCGATCGAGCCGCGCCTGCGCCGCGCCTTCGATCTTCCCGCGGGCGACATCGACGAGGCGATCGCCGAGCAATGCTGCGACGACCTCTTCGATATCGCCACGCTGTCAAAGCTCGCCGACGCGAACCGAGCCTGGGGGACGCCCACCGGCCTCGACTGCTGCGACGTCGTCGCCGCCTGGCAGGCGCGCAACAATGCCGGCCGCGCCGAGACGATCGCCGAGCTCGCCGGCCTCGTCCTCACCAAATCGGGCGAGCCGCGCAAGGCATCGGCCGGCCTGCTCAAGGCCGATCCGGATTATGCCGAGCACGCCGCCCGCCTCGTCGAATGCTGCCGGCGCCTCACCGCGATGAAGAAGCTGGCGAGCCTCGTCGCCTGCCTCGCCGCCGGCCTTCGCGCGGGCCAGACCTTCGCGCTGGCTTATACCGGCGCCAAGCGCGCGCACGGCGTCGTCGATTTCGACGACCTCATCCGCTGGGCCGAGCGGCTGCTGCTGACGCCGGGAATGGGCAACTGGGTGCGCTACAAGCTCGACCAGTCGACCGACCATATCCTCGTCGACGAGGCGCAGGACACCAACGAGGAGCAGTGGAACATCGTCGGTGCGCTGGTCGAGGAATATTTCTCTGGCGAGGGTGCCGGGCGGCGCCACCGCACCCTGTTCACCGTCGGCGACTTCAAGCAGGCGATCTTCGCCTTCCAGGGCACCGACCCGCGCCAGTTCGAGGACGCGCGCAGCTATTTCGAGGCGAAGGCCAGCGCGGTCCGCCAGGCCGCTATCGACATGGACGTGCCGGAGCGCGAGATCCCGCCCGACTTTCTCGACCTGTCGATGGACCGCAGCTTCCGCTCGGCGCCGCCGATCCTCGCCCTCGTCGACAAGGTGATCGGCGATCTCGGCCACGAGGCGTTCGGGCTGCCGCGCGCGCCCAACCCTCACGAGAGCCACCACGGTCGCCGCCCCGGCTCGGTGACGCTCTGGCACCCGTTCACGCTCGAAGCCGCCGAAGCGGGCGAGGACGCCGGCGAGGAAGGCTGGGTCAGCGACGCCGTGCGCCTCTACGCCACCCGCCTCGCCCGCCAGATCAGGGCCTGGCTCGCCAACCCCTTCCACATCGAGAGCCGGGGGAGGGCGCTCCGGCCGGAGGACATCCTGATCCTCGTCCGCCGCCGCGGTGATCTCGCCTCGCTGCTCGTGGCGCGGCTCCATGCCGAAGGCGTCCCGGTGGCCGGCGTCGACCGGCTGCTGCTCTCGGCGCCTCTGGCGGTGAAGGATCTGCTCGCCGCCGCCCGCTTCGCCGTCCAGCCGCTCGACGACCTCAACCTGGCGAGCCTGCTCGTCTCGCCCCTGTTCGGCTGGTCGCAGGAGGAGCTGTTCGAAGGCGCGTACGGCCGCGAAGGCGCGCTCTGGCCGCATCTGAGGGGGCAGGGGGACCGCCATGCCGCGACCCTGGAGGGGCTCCACGGCCTCCTCGCCATGGCCGATTTCGCGACGCCGCACCTCTTCTTCGAGACGATCCTGTCGGGGCCGCTCCAGGGGCGGCGGCGCCTGCTCGGGCGGCTCGGCGCCGAGGCGGCCGACCCGATCGACGAGCTCGTCGCCGGCGCGCTGGAGTTCGAGACGGCGGGCTCGCCGTCGCTGGAGGCATTCCTCGACTGGTTCGCGCGCGGCGACGTCGAGATCGTGCGCGACCCTTCCGCCCCGCTCGACGCGGTGCGGGTGATGACCGTCCACGGCTCCAAGGGCCTGCAGTCGCCGGTGCTGATCCTCGCCGACGCCTGCGCCGACCCGGACCGGAAGGGCGGCTTCGGCCGCTTCGCCAAGCTCACTTTGCCTGACGGCGGCCCTACCATCCCGGTGCTCCGGCCGCGCAAGGACGAACTCGCCGAGCCCCTGAAGTCGCAGATCGAGGCGGCGGACCGGCTCGACCGGGAGGAGCATTGGCGCCTGCTCTACGTGGCGCTCACCCGCGCCGAGGAGCGGCTCTACATCGGCGGCGCGTTGAGCGCGCTCGACCGCAACGGCCCGCCCGAGGCGAGCTGGTACGCGGCGGTGCGCAACGCGCTCGCCGGCCTCGGCTGCGAGTGGCGCGAGGATCCGCTCTGGGGCACCTCCTGCCGCTTCGGCGAAGGCGAGCTCCAGACGAAGGCGGACCGCCGCCGCGCGCTGCCGGATCCTGCGGTTCCGGACTGGCTCCGCGCCGCCGCACCCGCCGAGCCGCGCCCGCCGCGCCCGCTGGCGCCCTCGGCCGCGCCCGAGGACGACGTCGCCGATCCGCCGCCCGGCCCCGAGGCGCGGGCGGCGGCGCAGCGCGGCAAGCTCCTCCATGCCTTGTTCGAGCGGCTTCCGGACGTGCCGGAG
>DASWMB010000211.1:0-13705 GCA_036399955.1 Allosphingosinicella sp.
CCACCAGCCTGCGGCTGGTCCCCCTCCCCGTTCCGGGGAGGAAAAAGGGCGCCCGCCTCATCACCCGCGCCTCCGCATGAGGGCGGTGCGTTCGCAGACGCAGACGAGCTCGTCGCGCTGGTTGTAGAGGCGGTGCTCGAAGGTGACGATGCCGGCTTCGGGGCGCGAGCGGCTGTCCTTGAGGGCGATCACTTCGGTCTCGGCCCGCAAAGTGTCGCCGATGAAGACGGGCTTGGGCATGCGCACCTTGTCGTAGCCGAGATTGGCGACGAGCGTGCCGAGCGTCGTCTCGCCGACCGAGAGGCCGACCATCAGCGCGAAGGTGAAGGTGCCGTTGACGACGATCCGGCCGAACTCGGTCCCGGCCGCATATTCGGCGTCGAGATGGAGCGGCTGCGGATTGTGGGTCAGCGTCGAGATGAGGAGGTTGTCCGTCTCGGTCACCGTCCGGTGCGGCTGGTGGCGAATGCGGTCGCCCAGCGTCCACTCGTCGTAGAAGCGGCCGGGCATCAGCGGACCTCCAGGGGGTGACCGGGACCGTTCGGGCTGAGCTTGTCGAAGCCCTGTCCTTCCTTGGCGCCGATCGGGAAGAAGAAGGGCAGGCCTTCGACGGGCTCAGGCCGAACGCTGTGGGGATCGAGGATCATTCCCCCTTCTCCACCCGCACGAGCATCGTGCCCTCGCTGACCTGGCCGCCTGCCGTCGCGCTCAGCTCCGCCACCACGCCGTCGAACGGTGCCACCAGGCTGTGCTCCATCTTCATCGCTTCGAGCGTGAGGAGCTTCTGCCCCTTGGTGACGCGGTCCCCTTCGCGCACCTCGACCGAGAGGACTCGGCCGGGCATGGGCGAGAGCAAGGTGCCGTCCGAGGCCGATCCGCCCGCGCCGCCGCCGCCGATGCCCGGCAGAGTGAAGCCGAAGGCCTGGCCGGCTGCGAAGACGAGGACATGGTCGCCCGCCGCCGTCGCCATGCCTTCGAGAGCGGCGCCGCCGGGCTCGACCACCCGCACCTCGCCGCGGTGCGCCAGCGCGACGCACGGGTGCGCCTCGGCGTTGAGCCGGAAGCCCTGCAGCGCCGCCCAGGGGTCCTGCTCGTCGCCATTGCCGAAGTCGGAGGCGAGGAGCGAGGTCGCGGCGAGGTTCCAGACCGCTTCGGGCGGCTCCGGATCGGGCACGAGCGTGTCGAGCCGCGACGGGATGAAGGCGGTGTCGACCTCGCCGGCGCGAAAGTCGGGATCGGCCGCGGCGCGGGCGAGGAAGCCGGCATTGGTCCGGACCGGCCAGACCTCGACCTCGTGGAGCGCCTCGGCGAGCCGCCCGGCGGCGTCCTCGCGCGACCGGCCGTGGGCGATCACCTTCGCGATCATCGGGTCGTAATAAGGGCTGATCCGGTCGCCTTCCTCGACGCCGGTGTCGATGCGGACGCCGCGGGGGAGGACGAAATGATCGAGCCGGCCCGTCGAGGGCAGGAACTCGTGCGCCGGATCCTCGGCATAGAGCCGCGCCTCCATCGCCCAGCCGCGGATCCCGAGCTCCTCCTGGCGCAGCGGCAGCTTCTCGCCCGAGGCGATGCGGAGCTGCCATTCGACAAGGTCCTGACCGGTGATTTCCTCCGTCACCGGATGCTCGACCTGGAGGCGCGTGTTCATCTCCATGAACCAGACGCGGTCGCCGCGGAGCCCTTCCGAAGCGTCGGCGATGAACTCGATCGTCCCGGCGCCGACATAGTCGACCGCCTGGGCCGCCTTGACGGCGGCGCCGCAGACGATGTCGCGCAGCGCGTCGTCGAAGCCGGGCGCGGGCGCTTCCTCGATCACCTTCTGGTGGCGGCGCTGGAGCGAGCAGTCGCGCTCGAACAGGTGGACGACCTCGCCGTGGGTGTCGCCGAACACCTGCACCTCGATGTGGCGCGGGCGCAGGATGTATTTCTCGATCAGCACCTTGTCGTCGCCGAACGAGGCGGCCGCCTCGCGCTTGCACGAGGCGAGCATGTCCTGGAACTCGGCCGCTTCGTTGACCCGCCGCATCCCCTTGCCGCCGCCGCCGGCGACGGCCTTGATCAGCACCGGATAGCCGATCGCGTCCGCCTCGGCCTGCAGCCGCCCGGGCGCCTGGTCCTCGCCGAGATAGCCGGGCGTGACCGGCACCCCCGCCGCGATCATCAGCGACTTGGCCGCGTCCTTGAGCCCCATCGCCCGGATCGAATGCGCCTTCGGCCCGACCCAGACCAGCCCCGCCGCCTCGATCGCCTCGGCGAAGTCGGCATTCTCGGAGAGGAAGCCGTAGCCGGGGTGGATCGCCTGCGCGCCGCTCTCGCGCGCGGCGGCGATGATCTTCTGCCCGACGAGATAGCTCTCCCGCGCCGGCGAGGCGCCGATATGCACCGCCGAGTCCGCCTCCCGCACGTGGAGGGCATGCCGGTCGGCGTCCGAGAACACCGCAACGGTGCGGATGCCGAGCCGCCGCGCGGTCCGGACGATCCGGCACGCAATCTCGCCGCGATTCGCGATGAGGAGCGATTCGATCACCTTGCGAGACCCCGGAAAGTCACACCAGGGTCACACGTATTCGGCATTTCCGACGGCACTGTGCCGTTCACCTTCGTCGCGCGGACCATGGAGCAATCGCTAACCCTGACGGTACAATAGTGTCTCGGCGGCAATTTGTGAAGGGGTGCGCGGATCATCGGCGGGCGCATCCTTCCGGCTCGACCGTGAAGCTCAGGTTGAGGATGCGCCAGCGGCCGCCGACCCGCGCCATGTCGAACAGGTCGACGCCGCAATGCGAGAGGCGGCCGTCGCGGTAGAAGCTGTATTCGGTCCAGACCGAGGCGAGATTGCCGCGGATGCGCACGCGCGGGCGATGCATGCGCTCCTCGAGCCGCTCGGTCCCGGTGCGGAGGCCGTCCGCCCACTCCTGCCAGCGCTGCGCCCGCAGCCGCGAAGTGCGGTCGCCTGGAAGGTGGGCTGCGATTGTCCCCTCCGGCACGACCAGCGCCATGATCCGCTGCGGCTCGCGCGCGGCGAGAGCGTCGAACAGGCCCTGTACGGCGGCAAGGATCTCGCGCCGGTCAGAGCGATCGTCGGCGGCGGCGGGCGTGGCGGCGAGGAGGAGAAGGAGCGGGAGGAGGAGGCGTTTGATCATGAGATATCCTCCCCGGCACGGGGAGGGGGACCGCGCCGAAGGCGTGGTGGAGGGGGCCCGCCGTCGCCACAAGCAGCAACGATCGCGATTACACATCCCTCCAGATTATTGAGGACTTCACGAGCAGGCAGCCGCATCGTTCGAAAGCCTCGCTCGGCCAAGACCCGATCCCGCATTGAATCCGTCTCCGGACGGCTCCCGCGGTTGTGCGACTCGCCATCCACTTCGATGCACAGCCGCGCCTTCAAGCAGGCAAAATCCAGCGTGAAGGGATGCTGTGGCACCTGCTTGCGGAATTTGTGGCCACCAGGACGCTTTTGTAGCTCCATCCAGAGCAGCACTTCGGGGAGGCTCATCTCCTTCCGCAGCTGACGGGCGCGCTTTACCTGCTTGATCGGTTGGATGAGGATACGCGGGCCCCCTCCACCGCGCCGCTTCGCGTCGCGGTCCCCCTCCCCGTTCCGGGGAGGAATCGAGTCGCCCGTCTCCCCCATCACATCCGGAAGATCCCGAACTGCGCGCGCTGCGGGATGGGTGCGTTGAGGCAGGCGGCGAAGGCGAGGCCCAGCACGTCCCTCGTCTGCACCGGATCGATGATGCCGTCGTCCCAGAGGCGGGCGGTGGCATAATAGGGATTGCCTTCGTCCTCGTAGCGCTGGCGGATCGGGGCCTTGAAGGCTTCGGCTTCTTCCGCGCTCCAGCTCTCGGCGTCCTTGTGGACCGTCGCCAGCACGGAGGCGGCCTGCTCGCCGCCCATGACGCTGATCCTCGAATTGGGCCAGGTGAAGAGGAAGCGCGGACCGTAGGCTCTCCCGTTCATGCCGTAATTGCCGGCGCCGAAGCTGCCGCCGATCAGCACCGTCACCTTCGGCACCTGCGCGGTGGCGACGGCGGTGACGAGCTTGGCGCCGTCCTTGGCGATGCCGCCCGCCTCATATTTGCCGCCGACCATGAAGCCGGAGATGTTCTGGAGGAACAGCAAGGGCGTGCGGCGCTGGCAGGCGAGCTCGATGAAATGGGCGCCCTTCAAGGCGCTCTCCGAGAAGAGGATGCCGTTGTTCGCGAGGATCGCGACGGGCATTCCCCAGATGCGGGCGAAGCCGCAGACGAGGCTGGTGCCGTAGAGCGGCTTGAACTCGTGCAGCTCGGAGCCGTCGACGATGCGGCCGATCACCTCGTGGACGTCATAGGGCGTGCGCACGTCGTCGGGGACGACGCCGTAGAGCTCCTCCGGATCGAGCTTCGGCGGCTCGGGCGGCGCGATGTCGAGGTCCACGGCATTGACGGTGTTGAGGCGCGAGACGATCCGGCGGACGATGGCGAGGGCATGCTCGTCATTGTCGGCCAGGTGATCGACGACGCCCGAGCGGCGGGCGTGGAGGTCGCCGCCGCCGAGGTCCTCCGCGGAGATCACTTCGCCGGTCGCGGCCTTCACGAGCGGCGGGCCGCCGAGGAAGATCGTACCCTGATTGCGGACGATCACGCTCTCGTCGGACATGGCAGGGACATAGGCGCCGCCGGCGGTGCAGCTTCCCATCACGCAGGCGATCTGGGCGATCCCTTCAGCCGACATCTGCGCCTGGTTGTAGAAGATGCGGCCGAAATGCTCGCGGTCCGGAAAGACCTCGGCCTGGTGCGGCAGGTTCGCGCCGCCCGAGTCGACGAGGTAGACGCAGGGCAGCCGGTTCTCCCGTGCGATCTCCTGCGCGCGCAGGTGCTTCTTGACGGTGAGCGGGAAATAGGCGCCGCCCTTCACCGTTGGATCGTTGGCGACGATCATGACCTCGCGGCCCGACACACGGCCGACGCCGGCGATCATGCCTGCGCCCGGCGCCTCATCGCCATACATACCGTTGGCGGCGAGCTGGCCGATCTCGAGGAACGGCGCGCCCGGATCGAGCAGGCGCGTGACGCGGTCGCGGGGCAGGAGCTTGCTGCGGGCGACATGGCGGTCGCGGTGCTTGTCGGGGCCGCCGCGCGCCGCCGCAGCGACGCGCGCTCGCAGCTCCTCGGCGAGGGCTCGGTTGTGCGCGGCGTAGCGCCGGAAGGTGTCCGAGCCTTCGTCGATCTTGGAGATGAGGAGGGTCATTTCCGTGCCCCGGCGCAGGCCGGGGCGCAGCAGCGCCGCGCTCCGAGGCTGGGTCCCGGCCTTCGCCGGGACACGGGGACGCCGCGCAACCTCACGCGCCCGCCCCGATCAGCTCGCGGCCGATGAGCATGCGGCGGATCTCGTTGGTGCCGGCGCCGATGTCGAGCAGCTTGGCGTCCCGCATGTAGCGTTCGACCGGCCAATCCTTGGTGTAGCCGGCGCCGCCCAGGGCCTGGATCGCCTCGAGGCTGACCTTCACGGCGCTCTCGGACGCAAGGAGGATCGCCCCGGCGGCGTCGAACCGCGTCGTCTTGCCGGCGTCACAATTCTTCGCGACGGTGTAGACATAGGCGCGGGCGGAATTGAGCGCGACATACATGTCGGCGACCTTGGCCTGCATCAGCTGGAACGAGCCGATCGGCTGGCCGAACTGCTTCCTCTCGCGGACGTAGGGCAGGACGACATCGAGGCAGGCCTGCATGATGCCGAGCTGGATGCCCGCCAGCACGGTGCGCTCGTAATCCAGCCCCGACATGAGGACGCCCACGCCCCCGTTGACCGGGCCCATCACATTGTCGTCCGGGACGAAGCAGTCGTCGAAGACGAGCTCCCCGGTCGGCGAGCCGCGCATGCCCATCTTGTCGAGCTTCTGGCCGAGCGAGAAGCCCGGCATGTCCTTTTCGACGATGAATGTGGTGATGCCGCGGCTGCCTTCGCCGGTCCTCGCGTAGACGACGAGCGTGTCGGCGTGAAGGGCGTTGGTGATCCAGAACTTGGTGCCGTTGAGCCGGAAGCCGCCGTCGACGCGCTCGGCCCTGAGCTTCATCGAGACGACGTCCGAGCCCGCCCCCGCCTCCGACATGGCGAGCGAGCCGATATGCTCGCCGGAGATCAGCCTGGGGAGATATTTCCGCTTCTGCTCCGGATTGGCCCAGCGGCGGATCTGGTTGACGCACAGGTTCGAGTGGGCGCCGTAGGAGAGCCCGATCGAGGCCGAGGCGCGGGCGACCTCCTCCTGCGCGACGACATGTTCGAGATAGCCGAGGCCGAGGCCGCCAGACTCCTCCTCGACGGTGATGCCGTGGAGACCAAGCGCGCCCATTTCCGGCCAGAGCTCGACCGGGAACCAGTCCTCCTCGTCGATCCGGGCGGCGAGCGGGGCGATCCGGTCTGCGGCGAAGCGGGCGGTGGTGTCGCGGATCGCGTCCGCCATCTCGCCGAGCGCGAAGTCGAGCCCGAAATCGGACATGTGTCTCTCCTGTTCGGAGCGGGCACTAGCAGAGCGGCGAGGATTTGAACAAGGCGGGGGGCGCGCCTATGTGCGTCCTTCGAGACGGGCCTTCGCCTTCGCTCAGTCCCTCCTCAGGATGAGCGGGAAGACGGCCTTCGAAATCGCTCATCCTGAGGAGCCGCTGAGCCTGGCGAAGCGGCATCTCGAAGGACCCACGAGGAGCCGCCATGACCGCTGCCGATCCGATCGTCATCCTGTCCTACGCCCGCACGCCGATGGGCGCGTTCCAGGGCCAGCTCGCGGGAGTCTCCGCGACCGAGCTCGGCGCCAACGCGGTGCGCGCCGCGGTGGAGCGCGCCGGCGTCTCGCCCGACGCGGTCGAGAAGATCTTCATGGGCTGCGTGCTTCCGGCGGGGCTCGGCCAGGCGCCGGCGCGGCAGGCGGCGCTCGGCGCGGGGCTTCCCAAATCGACCGAGGCGACGACGGTGAACAAGGTCTGCGGATCGGGGATGCAGGCCGCGATGTTCGCTCACGACATGCTCGCCGCGGGCTCGGCCGACCTCATCGTCGCCGGCGGCATGGAGTCGATGTCGAACGCGCCTTACCTCATGAAGAAGCACCGCGCCGGCGCGCGGATCGGCCACGACACGGTCTACGACCATATGATGATGGATGGGCTCGAGGACGCTTATGATGCCGGCCGGGCGATGGGGACCTTCGCCGAGGATTCGGCGCGCGAATACCAGTTCACGAGGGCGGCGCAGGACGAATATGCGATCGAATCGCTGCGCCGCGCGAGCGAGGCGATCCGCTCCGGCGCGTTCGACAGGGAGACCGTCTCCGTCACCGTCACCAGTCGCAAGGGCGAAGAGGTCGTCGGCTGCGACGAGCAGCCCGGCAAGGCGAATCCGGAGAAGATCCCGAACCTCAAGCCCGCCTTCGCAAAGGACGGGACGATCACCGCCGCGAACGCCTCCTCCATCTCGGACGGGGCGGCGGCTTTGGTCCTGACGCGGGCGAGCGTCGCCGAGCGGCTCGGCGTCAAGCCGGTGGCGCGGATCGTCAGCCACGCCGCCCACGCCCAGGCGCCGAACAAGTTCACCTCGGCGCCGGTCCCCGCCGTGCAGAAGGCGCTGGAGCGGGCCGGATGGAGCGTCGGCGACGTCGACCTCTACGAAGTGAACGAGGCCTTCGCCTGCGTCGCGATGATCGCGATGCGCGACCTCGGCATCTCGCGCGAGGTGCTGAACGTCCATGGCGGCGCGACCGCGCTCGGCCATCCGATCGGCGCCTCGGGGGCCCGCATCCTCGCGACGCTGATCGCCGCGCTCGAGCATCACGGCCAGAAGCGCGGCCTCGCCACGCTCTGCATCGGCGGCGGCGAAGCGACCGCGATGGCGGTGGAGCTGACCGACTAGGGCCTAAAGTGAACCGGCCGCCCGCCTCCGAGGAGGCGAGCGGCCGGAATCCGGTTTAACGGAACCGCGAGGGCTCAGGGGCTCTCGGGATCGTCCCCGAACGGCCAGGTGTCGGTCAGCGCGAGGATCGCGAGAACGATCGCCGCGATGGCGATGGCCGGAAGGAGGAAGCCGCCGCGGAACTCGCTGCCTTCAACCTGCTCCGTAGCCGGCTCGACCGGCGCGGTCTGGCTCTGGGCCAGGACCGGGCTGGCGGCCAGCGAAAAGGCAGCCGCCGCCACAAGTGTCTTCTTCAACATGGTCTTTTCGCTTTCTGATATTGTCGTGGGTCGACCGCCGGAACCTAGAAGCAGGGGCGGCGCTGTCAATAATCTTGTGCAATGCAGCACGGATTTATTCGACTGACCGTCGCAAAGCGGCGACGTGCGGCCGAAAAACCACAGTCGCGAAGCGTCAGGGCCTGCGCTCCTCCGGCAGATCGCGCAGCGACTCGGGCTCGGCCATGTCGACGACGAGATGCTCGCGCTCATGCGCGCTCCGCCGCCGCTTCAGCCAGCTGAGGCCGTAGAGGAAGGCGATGACGGCGATCACCAGCGAGATGCCGACGATCAGGAATGGGACGGACTCGTACCAGCCGTCCTGGCCGGCGGCGTTCACGGAGACTTCTGTGCTGCTCATGGCAGGGGCAACGGCTCTCGGGGGCGGCTGTTCCGGACGGGGAGTTCAGCCTTCCGCGGCCGCGTCGCGCACCTCGCGCGTCGGGCAGTTGGAGAGCGCGTCGACGAAGCCCCTGCGCCAGGCGACGACGTCCTCCTTGCTGACGCTCTCGTACATCGAGCGCCAGCGACGGATCCGCTCCTCCTTCGGCATTTCGAGCGCGCGGTGGATGGCGTCGCTGATCTCCTCCTTGGAATAGGGATTGACCAGCAAAGCGTCCTTCAGCTGCAGCGCCGCGCCGGCGAAGCGGGAGAGGATGAGGACGCCCGGGTCCTCCGGGTCCTGCGCGGCGACATATTCCTTGGCGACGAGGTTCATGCCGTCCCTCAGCGGCGTGATGAGGGCGATCGGGCAGGCGCGGTAGAAGCCGGCCAGCTCCTCGCGCGGATAGCCCTGGTTGACGTAGCGGATCGGCACCCAGTCGACCTCGGCGAACTCGCCGTTGATCCGGCCGGACAGCTCGTCGAGCCGCTCGCGGATGATCTCGTAGGTGTGGACCTCGCCGCGCGACGGCGGCGCGATCTGGAGGAGGAAGACCTTGCCGCGGCAGTCCTCATGCTCCTCGAGGAAGCGGCGATAGCCGAGGAAGCGCTCCTCGAGGCCCTTGGAATAATCGAGCCGGTCGACGCCGATGATGGTCTGGCGGCCGGCGGCGCTCAGCACCATCCGCTCCTCGGCGGCGCGGGCGGCGGGGCTGCCCGCGGCGCTCGCGAACTCCTGATAGTCGATCCCGATCGGGTAGGCGGCGGCGTGGACCGAGCGCTCGCCGACGCGGACCGTGCCGTCCGCCTCGCAATGGCCGCCGAGCTCGCGCTGGACATAATGGAGGAAGCTCTCCAGCCACTCCTCGGTCTGGAAGCCGATCACGTCGTAGGCGAGCATCGAGAGGACGAGGCCCTCGTGGAAGGGCAGCGAGACCATCAGCCGCGCCGGCGGCCACGGGATGTGCAGGAAGAAGCCGATGCGGTTCTTCAGGGCTCGTTCGCGCAGCTGCTGGCCGAGCGGGATCAGATGATAATCGTGGACCCAGACGAGGTCGTCCGGTTCGATCAGCGGGATCACCGTGTCCGCGAAGCGCTCGTTCACCCGCTCATAGCCGCCGGCGAAGCTGCGGTCGTACTCCGCGAGGTCGATCCGGTAATGGAAGAGCGGCCAGAGCGTGCGGTTCGCATAGCCGTTATAATATTCCTCGACGTCCTGCTCCTCGAGGTCGACGGTGGCGGTGGTGACGCCCTCGTGGCGCTGGAGGTCGATATGGCCGGTGAACTCGTCCGTCTTCTCTCCCGACCAGCCGAACCAGAGGCCGCGATGGTCTCGCAGCGCCGCCGCCAGCGCGACGGCGAGGCCGCCCTGCGCGCCGGTCGCGCTGTCCGCGCGGGGCGCCGAGACCCGGTTCGAGATGATGATCAGGCGGCTCATCGGACGGAGCTCCAGGGTTTCGACAACAGGCCGGCGCAGTTGATCAGGCCGACGAGCGAATAGGTCTGCGGGTAATTGCCCCAGAGCTCGCCCGACTGGAAGTCGGTATCCTCGGAAAGCAGGCCGGCGGAGGTGAGCCGCTCCAGCATCCGCTCGTAGAGGGCACGCGCCTCGTCCTGCCGGCCGACGATGTAGAGCGCCTCGATCAGCCAGAAGGTGCAGAAGTTGAACGCCGTCTCGGGCGGGCCGAAATCGTCCTCGGCGGCGTAGCGGAGCATGTGCTCGCCGCGCCGCAGCCCCCGCTCGACGGCGTCGAAGGTGGCGAGGAACCGCGGATCGTCCGGATCGAGGAAGCGCATGTCGATGAGCTGGAGGAGGCTCGCGTCGAGCTCGGCGCCGCCGAAGCTCGCGCCGAAGCGGCCCTCGCTCTCGATCCAGGCGCGCTCCTCGATCGTCCGCCTGACCGCCGCCTCCCGCTCCCGCCAGAGCCGCGCGCGCTCGTCCAGGCCGAGCGTCGCGGCGATGTTGGCGAGCCGGTCGCAGGCCGCCCAGCTCATCACCGCGGAATAGGTGTGGACGGCGGCGCGGGTCCTGAACTCCCACAGGCCCGCGTCCGGCTGGTCGTGGTTGGCAAAGGCGCGCTCGCCGACCTTCTCGAGCGCGGCGAAATCCTCGGCGGTCGCCTGGCGGAACAGGCGCTCGTCGAAAAAGGCCTGCGCGTTGGAGAGCACGATCTGGCCGTAGGCGTCGTGCTGGACCTGGTGGTAGGCGGCGTTTCCGACCCGCACCGGACCCATGCCGCGATAGCCGGCGAGCCCCTCCGCTTCCCGTTCCTCGAGCTTCGGCTCTCCGGAGACGGCGTAGAGCGGCTGGATGAAGCCATCCTCCGAGGCATCGACGATGTTCCGGAGGTAGCTCAGATAATTTTCGAGCACGTCGAGGGCGCCGAGGCGGTTCAGCGCCTGGACGGTGTAATAAGCGTCGCGGATCCAGCAATAGCGATAGTCCCAGTTGCGCCCGCTTTGCGCGGCCTCCGGGATCGAGGTGGTGAGCGCGGCGACGATCGCGCCGGTCTCCTCATGCTGGCAGAGCTTCAAGCTGATCGCGGCGCGGATCACCACCTTCTGCCATTCCAGCGGGATGGCGAGGCCGCGCACCCAGCCGCGCCACTCGTCGCTGGTCTGGTGGAGCATGGTGGCGACGGTGTGGCCGATATGGCCGGAGAAAGGCTCGTCCGGCCCGAGGAAGAAGTGGAGCGAGCGCTCCAGCCGGAACGGCCGGCTTTCGAGGACATGGCCGACCGGCGCGTCGGTGGTCAGGCGGAGCGGCTGCGGCTTCAGGAGATAGCGGACATGGTTGGTGCCGCTGGTCCGCTCGGCATCGCTGGCGCCCCAGTTGGTCGCCGGGTTGAGCGCGACGCGGATGCGCGGCGCGCCGGAGATCGGCCGGACGATCCGGACGAAGGCGACCGGGCGGTACATGCGGCCGGTCCGCTCGAAGCGAGGGCAGAAATCGTAGACGTCGGCGCTATTGCCGTCGGCGTCGAACAGGCGGGTGATCAGCACCGGCGTGTTCCTCAGGTAGCGCTGCTCGACCCGCACCTGCTTCTCGAGAGAAATACGCCACTCGCCGCGCGGCTGCCCCTCGGGCGCCTCCCCCTTCGGCTCGAGCAGCGAGCAGAAGAGAGGATCGCCGTCGACGGACGGCGCGCAGCCCCAGACGAGCCCGGCCGCCCGGTCGACCAGCGCGCTCACCTGGCAATTGCCGATCGGCCAGAGATCGAGGTCCTTCATGCCGCAGCCTTCAGCCAGCCGGCGACCTCGGCGACGCCGGCGAGGCGATAGCGCGCCGCCGTCTCCCGCGCCGGCCCGACCAGCACGCCGGCGCCGTCGAGCGCGGCGGCGGCTTCGAAGGCATGCTCGTCGGTGAGATCGTCTCCCATGAACAGAGGACGCGCGCCAGCAAAGCCCGGTTCCCGCATCAACGCCTTCAGCGCATCGCCCTTGTCGGCGCCGGCAGGGCGCAGCTCGGCGACCATCTTGCCGTGCTGGACGACGAGGCCGCTGCGCCCGGCGAGGCGGGCGACGAAGGCGGCCACCTCCCCTTCCCGCTCCGGCGCGCGGCGGAAATGGAGGGCGACGCTCGCCGGCTTCTCCTCGACCAGGAGCCCGTCGCCGCGGCCGGCGAAGCGGCGGATCTCGTCGCGGACGGCATCGAGCGCGGGCGGCCGCTCGACCGCGCGCGCGGAGCCGTCGCCGAGGCGCAGCTCGAGGCCGTGCGAGCCGGACATGGCCACGCCGGGACAGCTGACATGGCGGTCGAGGTCCGCGAGCGCCCGGCCGCTGACGATCGCCAGCCGCCCCTCGAGGCGCGCGGCGAGGCGCTGCAGCAGCCCGGGCAGCTCGCCCGGCACTCGGATCGCGTCCGGCGCCTCCGCGAGCTCGACCAGGGTGCCGTCGAAATCGAGGAAGAGCGCCGCGCCGGCGAGCAGCGAGAGCGGCGGCGGCGGGATGTCGTCGGCCATGGCGTCCCGTAGTCGGAGCGGCGGAGGATTCTCAAGCCCGGCGGGGTGCGCTACACCCCCGACATGGCTCCACCGATCCGCTCCGCCGCCCGCTTCGGCGTCTCCTACCGTCCCGCAGGCGACGAGGACGCCCCGTTCCTCGGCGCCGTCTACGCCTCCACCCGCGCGGAGGAGGTCGCCGCGACCGGCTGGCCGATCGAGCAGCAGCACGCCTTCCTCGCCCAGCAGCACGAGGCGCAGCACATTTACTACCGCCAGGTCTATACGCGCACCGAATGGCTGGTGATCGAGCGCGGCGGAGTGGCGATCGGCCGGCTCTATCTCGCCGAATGGCAGCGGGAGCTGAGGATCGTCGACATCGCCCTCCTGCCCGAGGGGCGCGGCCAGGGAGTCGGCGAAGCGATCATGCGCGACATCGGCGCGGATGCGGCGAGCCGCGGCAAGGTCGTCTCGATCCATGTCGAGAAGAACAATCCCGCCCGCACGCTCTACGAGCGGCTGGGCTTCGTCCCGGTCGAGGACAAGGGCGTCTATGAGCTGATGGAGTGGACGCCGCCGCGCGCGGAGGCGGACGGCGGCGAGCCTAGTTGAAGATCGCCTCGTACCGCGTCCCGGCCTGATCGCGGCCGATCGCGGTGACGAAGATGTCGTGCACCTGCTCGCCGCGGCGGAAGGTGAAGGTGCCCTGGGCATAAGCCGGATCGGCGGGGCCGAGGAACTCGAGGCGGAACGAGCCCCCCGGGCGGCCGGAATTGCCGAGCGGCGAGGCCTCGATCAGCTCGACCGGGAGCGCTTCTCCGTTCACTTCCATGTCGAACCGTTCGCCGACGGCGCCCGAATAGTGATCGAAGCCGATCTCCGCCATGCTCAGTCCACCTCCTCATTGGGGTCGACGCCCCAGATATGCTCCGCCCGGATGAAGCCGCGGCGACCGCCGACGTCGAGATCGCACCAGCCGCCGCTGCAGCCTTCGAGCCGTCCGACGACGCCCGGCTCGGCGAGATAGCGCACGCGGGTGCCGGCGTCGGCGCGCTCGTGCATAGGCCGCGGCTCGGCGCCGGTGACCAGCGCGGTGCGCGCGTCGCTGAGCAGGCGCACCATCATCCAACCGGTCGCGCCGTCCGGATCCTGGAGCTTGCGCCAGCTCGGATAGGTCTCGACCAC
>DASWMB010000212.1:0-1561 GCA_036399955.1 Allosphingosinicella sp.
GACCGCGTCGAAGCGGTCGTTCGCCTCGATCCGGAAGAGGAGGTCTATCTCTACACCTCGCGCACCGTGAATCCGGCCGCGATCCAGCAGATCGAGGAAGCACGCAGCGCGGCGAGCGATTATCAGAAGACCCTGCTGAACTCGCGCACGCTCCAGTTCCGCTTCAACGCGGTGCTGCTGCTGGTATCGCTGCTGATCGTGGCGCTCTCGATATGGATCGCGCTGACGCTGGCTGATCGCCTGGTGCGGCCGGTCGGCCAGCTGGTGGATGCGGCGCGGCGCGTCACCGCCGGCGACTTGTCGGCGCGGGTGCCCACGTCGCGAGTCAATGACGAGGTCTCCACGCTCGGCAATGCCTTCAACCGGATGACCCGGCGCCTCGAGGAGCAGACCGGCGCGCTGGTCAGCGCCAACAGCCAGCTGGACAGCCGCCGCGCCTTCATCGAGGCGGTGCTGTCGGGCGTGACCGCCGGCATCCTTTCGGTCGACACCAACCGCGAGGTGCGGCTCATCAACAGCTCCGCCGAAGCCTTGCTCAAGACCGGCAACAGGAGCGCGGTCGGCCAGAAGCTGGCCGTGCTCGCGCCCGAGCTCGACCGGCAGCTCGACAGCGAGGAGCGCGAGGGCATCATCCAATTCTCCTCGGGCGGGGAGCCGCGCACGCTCGCCGTCAAGCGGGTCAAGGTCGAAGGGGGGCATGTGCTCACCTTCGACGACATCACCGAGCAGCTGCTCGACCAGCGGAGGGCCGCCTGGTCGGACGTCGCGCAGCGGATCGCGCACGAGATCAAGAACCCGCTTACCCCGATCCAGCTCGCCGCCGAGCGGCTGCAGCGGCGATACGGGCGGGAGATCAGCTCCGACGGAGCGACGTTCGAGCGGCTGACCGGGACCATCGTCCGCCAGGTCGGCGACCTCAGGCGCATGGTCGACGAATTCTCGTCCTTCGCGCGGATGCCCAAGCCGGTCTTCCGCGACGAGGACATCGCCGACATCGCGCGCCAGGCCCTGTTCCTGCACGAGGTCGCGCACCCCGAAATCCGCTTCGTCCTCGATGCGCCGGACCCGTCGCCGCCGCTGGTCTGCGACCGCCGTCAGCTCGGCCAGGCCTTGACCAACATCGTCAAGAACGGGGTCGAGGCGATCCAGCAGAAGAATGAGGAGCGGGGGCATGGCGATAGCGACCGGATCGAGATCCGGATCATCGAAGCCCCGGGGCGCGTGACGCTGGAGATCAGCGATACCGGCGTCGGGCTGCCGGCCGACCGCGGCCGGCTGACCGAGCCGTACATGACGACGCGGGTCAAGGGCACAGGCCTTGGACTCGCCATCGTCAAGAAGATCGTCGAGGAGCATTCCGGAGTCATCGAATTCGATGACGCACCGGGCGGCGGGACCCTGGTCCGGCTGATCTTCGACGCCGAAACGCTCGCCCGCCTCGGGGGGAGCGGCGAATATCATTCCGAAGATCAGGCGATGAACGGTTGACCCAATGGCATTAGACATTCTCGTAGTCGACGACGAACAGGATATCCGCGAGCTCGTCTCCGGCGTGCTGGAA
>DASWMB010000213.1:0-1722 GCA_036399955.1 Allosphingosinicella sp.
CATCTCGGTCTCCTTTGATTCGATACTTCGACAAATATCGAATCAATGCGGAGTGTCAAGTTCGCGCGCGCGGCGCTCCCGTTTACCTAGGGTTCCCCGCTGCAGGGGCTTCGTAGCTAGGTTCTTCAAGAGGTGGCGCACCCGACAGGATTCGAACCTGTGGCCTCTGCCTTCGGAGGGCAGCGCTCTATCCAGCTGAGCTACGGGTGCCTGGCCGCGTCGAACTGGGCGCTTAGCAAAGGCGGGGCAAGGGAGCCAGACCCTATCTGGGCGCGATCTCGACCGGCTGGAAGCGGCCGAGCGGGCAGGCGGGGCCGGGGCCGGTGCTCGACCGCACGGTGATGAGGTCGCCGGAGCAGAGCCGGCCGGTGGGCGCGCGGTAGGAGAAGCTCTCCTCGAAGCCGAGCCGCGGGCAGCCGCCGGGCAGCCGGTTGCGCAGGATCCGGCCGCCGTGCATGTGGAAGTCGATCGTCTGGTCGTCGAGCACCACCGTGTTGCGGATGTTGCGGCGGATCACGCAATCCTGCGCTTCGCCGGCGTCGCGGGCGTTCTCGAGCGCCCGGCGGTCGGCGTCCTGGTGCGGCGTAAGCCCATTCTCGCCCGTGCAGCCGGCGAGGATGGCAAAGGTGGCGGCAGCGATCGTGGTCGGCTTCATCTCTTCTTCCTCGCCGGCTTCAACGCACCGGCGGACGCTTGGCTTCCGGGAAGCGGCGTCTTGGGCCGGTAGCGGCAGATGTCGGCGACGACGCAGCGCCAGCATTCCGGCGTCCGCGCCTTGCAGACATAGCGGCCGTGGAGGATCAGGAGGTGGTGCGCGTCGCGGCGGAAAGGCGGCGGCGTCCGCCGGTCGAGCCCGCGCTCGACCTCGATCACGTCCTTGCCGGGCGCGAGGCCGGTCCGGTTCGAGACGCGGAAGACGTGGGTGTCGACGGCGAAGGTCTCCGCCCCGAACGCGCAGTTCATCACCACGTTGGCGGTCTTGCGGCCGACGCCGGGCAGCGCCTCGAGCGCGTCGCGGTCCGCCGGGACCTCGCTGCCGTGGCGATCGATCAGCGCCTGGCTGAGGGCGACCACGTTCCTCGCCTTGGTGTTGAACAGGCCGATCGTCTTGATCGCCTCGCGCAGCCGCTCCTCGCCGAGCGCCACCATCTGCTGGGGCGTGGTCACCCGGGCGAACAGGTCGCGGGTCGCGAGGTTGACGCTGGCGTCGGTCGCCTGGGCCGAGAGCACGACGGCGACGAGCAGGGTATAGTCGTTGACGAACTCGAGCTCCGTCTCGGGGTTCGGCGTGCGCTCGGCCAGGCGCCGGTAGAATTCGGCCACTTCTTCGGGCGCGAGCGCCGCGCTCGTTCCGTCGCTCACTCGAGCCCCAGCACGTCGCTCATCGAGTAGAGCCCGGCGGGCTTGTCCGCGAGCCACAGCGCCGCCTTCACGGCGCCGCGCGCGAAGATTGAGCGGCTTTCGGCGCGGTGGCCGAGCTCGACGCGCTCGCCTTCGGCGGCGAGGATCACCTGATGGTCGCCGGCGACGGATCCACCGCGCAGGCTCGCAAAGCCGATACGGCCGCGGGTGCGCTCGCCGGTGATGCCGTCGCGGCCGCGGTCGCTGACCGCGTCGAGGGCGACGCCCCGGCCGTCCGCCGCGGCGCGGCCGAGGAGCAAAGCGGTGCCGGAGGGAGCGTCGACCTTGTGGCGGTGGTGCATCTCGACGATCTCGATATCC
>DASWMB010000214.1:0-3445 GCA_036399955.1 Allosphingosinicella sp.
CGCGTCCGCGATGCGCCGGTCACCGCGGCCGAGCTCGCCGAGGCGAGGACCGAGATCGTCGCCGACATGCTGATGTCGCGCGAGACGCCCGAGGGCCGCGCCTTCGAGCTCGGCAGCTCGCTCACCAGCACCGGCGACCCGCGCTGGGGCGACCGCCTCCTCGCCGCCGTCCAGCGCGTGACCGCCGCCGACGTCCAGCGCGTCGCCCGCCGCTACCTCGCCGATACGACCCGCGTCTCGATCCGCTATCTCGATCAGGCGCAGCGCACCGGCGAAGCGGCGCCCGATCCTTCGGCCCGGCCGACCGAGGTCGCGCTCGGCCGCAGCTTCCCGCCCGCGACGCGAGCGCCCCTCCAGCCCGCTCCCGAGGCCGAGCGGCAGGCGCCGCCGGAGCCCGGCCCGCGCCGCGCCGCCAGCCCCCCGACCTTCGCCGAGCGCCGCCTCGCCAACGGCATGCGCGTCGTCGTCGCCCGCTCGACCGAGCTGCCGCTCGCCTCCGCCCATCTCGTCTTCGGCGGCGGCACCGCGGCCGATCCCGCCGCTCGCCCCGGAACCGCCTCGATGATGGCGAACCTCGCCGACAACGGCGCTGCCGGCCTCACCGCGCCCGAGATCGCCGCCCGCGTCGAATCGCTCGGCGCCCAGATCGGCGCCAATGCCGGGCTGGACAGCACCCAGGCCTTCGTCGTCGCGCCGGCGGCGAACATCGAGGCGGCGGGCAGGCTCCTCAGCCAGATCGTCCGCCAGCCCGCCTTCGCCCAGGAGGAGCTGGAGCGCGAGCGGCGCCGCGCGCTCGACCGGCTTCGCGTCAGCATGCGCGATCCCGCCTTCGTGGTGCAGCGCGTCGGCGAGCGCGCCGCTTATGGCGATGCGCCCTATGGCGCTCCGACCGGCGGCACGCCCGCCTCGCTCGCCGCCCTCACCCGCGACGAGATCGCCGCCTACCACGGCAACTGGTGGCGGCCCGACAACGCCACCCTCGTGATCACCGGCGGCCTCAGCGCGGACGAAGGCTTCGCGCTCGCCCAGCGCCTGTTCGGCGACTGGGCTGCGCCCGCCGCGCCGATGCCGGCGCTCCCCGCGAACCGCGCCGGCGACGCGCCCGCGCCGCGCGTCATCGTCGTCGACAATCCGGATCTGGACCAGGCGGCGGTGGCGGTGGTGATGCGCGGCGTCGCGCGCAGCGATCCCGATTACTACCCGCTCGTCCTCGCCAACTCCGCGCTCGGCGGCTCCTCGACCAGCCGCCTGTTCCAGGAGGTCCGCGTCCGCCGCGCCTTGAGCTACGGCGCCAACAGCAGCCTTCCCGCCTTCCGCGACGAAGGGCTGCTTGCCGCGCAGGCGCAGACGCGGAACGATGCCGTGCCCGAGGTCGCGCAGGTGATGCTGGCCGAGATCCGCCGGCTCGCTGCCGAGCCGCTGACGGAGGACGTGCTCCAGAAGCGGCGCACGTTGCTCCTCGGCCAGTTCGGCCGTCAGGTCGAAACGACCGCGGGCCTCGGCGATTTCCTCGCCGGCCTCGCCGTTCAGGGCCTGCCGATGAGCGAGTTCACCCGCTACGTGCCGACGCTCGAGGCGGTGACGCCGGCCCACGTCGGCGCCTCGGTCGCCGCCGAGATCGATCCGGCGCACGCCAGCATCGTCATCGTCGGCCGCGCCCGCGACTTCATCGAACCGCTGCGCGCGCAGTATCCGAACGTGGAGGTGATCCCGCTGTCCGAGCTCAACCTCGGCTCGGCGAGCCTCCGGGCGCGCTGAGGCTGTCAGGACCGGCTATCCCCGTTCGGTCCGAGCGAAGCGAACGGTCTGGGCGGGGGCGCCGGCGCTAGGCGGAAAGCAGCTTCAGCGGGTTCTCGATCTGCTTCTTCAGGTCCTGAAGGAAGTTGGCCGCGTCCCAGCCGTCGACCACCCGGTGGTCGCAGCTCAGCGAGAGGTTCATCCGCTTCCTGATCTCGAGCTCGCCGTCGACCACGACCGGCTTCTCCTCGAGCTTGTTGACGGCGATGATCGCGACCTCGGGCCGGTTGATCACCGGCGTCGAGGCGATCCCGCCCATCGGGCCGAGGCTCGAGATCGTGATGGTCGATCCGGAAAGCTCCTCGCGGCTCGCCTTGCCGGCCCGCGCCGCCTCGGAAAGCCGCAGGATCTCGCGCGCGATGTCCCAGATCGACAGCCGGTCTGCGTTGCGGATGACCGGGACCATGAGACCGTTCGGTGTCTGCGTCGCCATGCCCATGTGGACGGCGCCCGAGCGGTAGAGGACGTTCTCGTCGTCGTCGTAGCGCGTGTTGATCTGCGGATAATCGGCGAGCGTCTTGGCCATCGCGATGATCAGGAACGGGAGCATGGTGAGCTTGGGATTGCTCCCGCGATCGAGGTTCATCATCGCCCGCGTCTGCTCGAGGCTCGTGACGTCGAACTCCTCGACGAGCGTGAAATGCGGGATGCGGCGCTTCGCCTCGGCCATGTTCTCGGCGATCTTGCGCCGGAGGCCGACGACGCGGACCACCTCGTCCTGCCGCCGCTGCCCCCCGCCCCGCGAAACGCCGCCGCCATTGTAGAGGAGGTAGGCATCGAGATCGGCGTGCCGGACGCGGTCGCCGGCATATTTCACCTGCGCCAGGTCGATCCCGAGGTCCCGCGCCCGCTGCCGCACGGCGGGAGAAGCGAGCACTCCCCTCCCGCTTGCGGGAGGGGCTGGGGGAGGGGCTGTTTGCCCGGCAACATCCCCTCCCCTCTCGGCGCTGCGCGCCTCATCCCCTCCCGCAGGCGGGAGGGGAGACTCGGCCCGCCAGTCGCCCTGGCGGCGCTCTTCGTCCTCGCGCGGCTCCTCGCGGCGGTCGTCGCCGGAGCGGCGCTCGCCGGTCCGGCGGCGCTCCTCGGCCTCGACGTCCGTGCTCGGAACGCTCGCCTCCAGCGCGGCGGTCGGATCGACCATGCCGTCGCCGAGCGGCGCGTCGTCGGTGCGCGCGCCCGAAGCGTCGGTGTGGTCGCCCTCCTGGCTCGCCGCCGCGCCTTCGGTCTCGATCACGACCAGCACCGATCCGATCGCGATCTGGTCGCCCACCTCGCCCGCGACTTCGAGGACCGTGCCGGCGACCGGGCTCTCCATCTCCACCGTCGCCTTGTCGGTCATCATGTCGGCGAGCTGCTGGTCCTCCTCGACTCGGTCGCCGACATGCACGTGCCAGGCGACGATCTCGGCCTCGGCAATGCCTTCGCCGATGTCAGGCAGCTTGAATTCGTAGCGCGCCACGTCAGTCCTCCAATGTCTTCCTGAGCGCGAGGCCCAGACGCACGGGGCCGGGGAAATAGGCCCATTCGAGCGAGTGCGGATAAGGCGTATCGAAGCCGGCCACGCGCTGCACGGGCGCTTCGAGATGGTAGAAGCAACGCTCCTGGATCAAGGCCGACAATTCCCCGCCGAACCCGCCGGTGCGGGTCG
>DASWMB010000215.1:0-7810 GCA_036399955.1 Allosphingosinicella sp.
CCGACGCTCTCGTTGTAGCGCGCGATGATCGCGGGGAGGTCGCGCTCGGGGAGGATGTCGGGGCGTTCGGTCAGGATCCAGGCGCAGGCGGCGAGATGCGCCTCGTGGGTCCAGTCGGCGCGCGGGAGGGTGCGGGCGTTGAGGCCCTCGCCGACGCGCCGGATCGCGGCGTCGTCCGCGAAGAGTCTGGGTTCGTGATCCATGTCGGTCGGTCCTTCTCGAACGGGCAAAGAAAAAGGAGCGCGCCGGCCTCGCCGACACGCTCCCTTTCGAGTGAGCTGATGCGATGCGTCAGGCGGCGCTTACGGCGGCGATCTCCGGCTGTTGTTGCTGCGCGGCGTTCGCACCGCCGGCGCGCGGGGCGGAGGCGAGGACGGCCGGGTCGACATGGGCTTCGAACTTGGCGAAGTTGGCGGCGAACAGGCCGACCAGCTTCTCGGCCGTCGCGTCATAGTCGGCCTGGTCGGCCCAGGTGCGGCGCGGGTCGAGGATGGCCGGGTCGACGCCGGGGACGGCGCAGGGGACCTCGAAACCGAAATTCGGGTCGGTGCGGAACTCGGCCTGGGCGAGGCTGCCGTCGAGGGCGGCGTTGAGCAACGCCCGGGTCGCCTTGATCGGCATGCGGTGGCCGGTGCCGTATTTGCCGCCGGTCCAGCCGGTGTTGACCAGCCAGCAGGAGACGTTGCCGCGGGCGATCCGCTCCTTCAAGAGATTGCCGTAGACCGAGGGGTGGCGCGGCATGAACGGGGCGCCGAAGCAGGTCGAGAAGGTCGCCTCGGGCTCGGTGACGCCGATCTCGGTGCCGGCGACCTTGGCGGTGTAGCCGGAGAGGAAGTGGTACATCGCCTGTTCCGGGGTGAGGCGGGCGATCGGCGGCAGGACTCCGAATGCGTCGGCGGTGAGCATGACGATGTTGCGCGGCACCGGCCCCATGTTGTCGGCCGAGCAATTGGGGATGAAGTCTATCGGGTAGGCGCCGCGTGTGTTCTCGGCGAGGCTGTTGTCGTCGAGGTCGAGGGCGCGGGTGTCGGGGTCGAGGACGACGTTCTCGAGGACGGTGCCGAAGCGCCTGGTGGTCGCGAAGATCTCCGGCTCCGCCTCCGCCGAGAGCCGGATCATTTTCGCGTAACAGCCGCCTTCGAAATTGAAAACCGCCTCGTCACTCCACCCATGCTCGTCGTCGCCGATGAGAGTGCGGCTGGCGTCGGCGCTGAGGGTCGTCTTGCCGGTGCCGGAAAGGCCGAAGAACACCGCAGTGTCGCCGTTCGGACCGATATTGGCCGAGCAATGCATCGGCATCACGCCCTCTGTGGGCAGGATGTAGTTGAGGACGCCGAACACAGACTTCTTCATCTCGCCGGCATAGGCGGTGCCGCCGATCAGGATCGTCTTTTCGCTTAGGTTGACGGCGATGACGGTCTCGGAACGGCAGCCGTGGCGCTCGGGGTCGGCGCGGAAGGTCGGCAGATCGATGATCGTGAACTCCGGCTCGAAACCCTCGAGATCGGCCGCGTCGGGGCGAACGAGGAGCGTGCGGATGAACAGGTTGTGCCAGGCGAGCTCGTTGATCACGCGCACGCGGACCCGGTGCTCCGGCTGCGAGCCGCCATAGAGGTCGGCGACGAAGAGCGTGTCGCTTGTGCCGAGCGCGGCGAGGAAATCGTCCTTGAGCGCGGCGAAATGCTGCGGGGTCATCGCCTTGTTGTTGTCCCACCAGATCGTCGCCTCGGTCTCGGCGTCGCGTACGATGAACTTGTCGTTGGCGGATCGGCCGGTGTGCCGGCCGGTGCGGACGACGAGCGGCCCGTCCTGGGCGAGCAGGCCCTCGCCGCGGCGGAGCGCCTGCTCGACCAGCTGCGGCGTCCCGAGGTTCCAGTGGATCTCGGCGGGCGTGATGATGCCCTGCCCGGACAGACCGTGAGCCGGCATGCGATTGGCCACGTCGATCTTCTCCCTGTTTTATATGACAAACGGGCGGCCTTCACGGCCGCCTCCGATGCGCCGCGCATAGCCAAGGCGGCCGCTTTCGTCAAAGGGTGGCGCCTCCGCCCAGGCACCGGTAAGAGGGCGCGGGGGTTGCTCGGGGCGAGAAGGCGCTGGAGATGTCGGTCACGATCGCGCTCGTCGACGACGATCGCAACATCCTCACATCCCTGTCCGTCGCGCTCCAGTCGGAAGGGTTCGCCACGCGGGTCTATTCGGATCCGGAAGCGGCACTGAAGGCGCTCGGCGAGAACCCGCCCGACCTTGCCGTGCTCGATATCAAGATGCCGCGCATGGACGGGATGGAGCTGCTCCGCCGCCTGCGCGAAAAGAGCGCGATCCCCGTCATCTTCCTCACCTCGAAGGACGACGAACTCGACGAAGCGCTCGGCCTTGCAATGGGTGCCGACGATTACATCGCCAAACCCTTCTCCCAGCGCCTCCTCATCGCACGCATCCGCGCGGTGCTGCGGCGGGCGGAGATGCGCGCGGCGCCGGCGCCCGGCAGCGACGAGGAGCAAGAACCGGCGCAGCTGATCGAGCGCGGGCGGCTGACGCTCGACCCTGCGCGGCATCGGGTGAGCTGGGCCGGCAGCGACGTGACGCTCACCGTCACCGAGTTCATGATCCTCGAGGCGCTCGCGCAGCGGCCCGGCGTCGTCAAGTCGCGCAACCAGCTGATGGACGTGGCCTATCAGGAGGACATCTACGTAGACGACCGCACCATCGACAGCCACATCAAGAGAATGCGCCGCAAGTTCCGCGCCGCAGACGACGACTTCGCGGCGATCGAGACGCTCTACGGTATCGGGTACCGCTTTGCAGAGGAGTGACGAGCAGGCCTTCGCCCTGCGCTGGACCGGACGGGTCGCGCTCCGCCACCGGATCCTCGCGGTCAACATCTTCGCTCTCGCCATCCTCGCCGGCAGCCTCTTCTATCTCGACAGCTTCCGCAGCCGGCTGACCCAGGCGCGGGTCGACCAGGTGTCGAGCGAGGCGACGATGGTCGCGCGGATGCTCGGCGCCGTCCCCGCCGAGCGGCGGCAGTCCCTGCTCGTCCGGCTGGCGCAGGATTCGCGGACGCGGATGCGGCTGTATGGCGCCGACGGGGCGAAGCGGCTCGACAGCTGGGACGGCGCACCGCCGACATACGCCCTGCGCGACCCGGACCGCGAACCGTGGAACCGGGATCTGGCACGCGCGCTCGACAACGTTTTCGACGCCATCGTCGGCGCGCCGCAGCCGCCGTTGTTCGAGGAGCCGGCGGCAGATGCGCTCGGCTCCTGGCCGGAAGCGCAGGCGGCGCTGGCGGCGAGGCGCACCCAGCCTCGGCTGCGGCGCGCGCCGGAAGGCACCCCTTTCGTATCCGCCGCCGCGCCGGTCGCGGGCGCGGACGGGGACGTGCTGCTGCTCACGGTGAACGCGCGCGATATCCGGCGGGTCGTTCGCTCGGAGCGAGTGACTCTCGGCCTCATCCTGCTCGCGACGATCACGCTTTCGGTGCTGCTCTCGCTGTTCCTCGCGCGGACCATCGCCCAGCCGCTGCGCAGCCTCGCCCATGCCGCGCACCGCGTGCGGCTCGGGCGCGACCGCGAGGTCAATGTGCCGATATTGCCGGCACGGCGCGACGAGATCGGCCGCCTCGCCCGTGCCCTTCACGACATGACCCAGGCGCTGCGCGACCGGATCGATGCGACCGAATCCTTTGCCGCGGATGTGACCCACGAGCTCAAGAACCCGCTCGCGTCGCTGCGCTCGGCGGTCGACAGCCTCGACCGGGTCGAGGATCCGGAGCTGCGGCGGCAGCTGCTCGACGTCGTTCGGCACGACGTCCGGCGCCTCGACCGCCTCATCGTCGACATTGCGGAGACGTCGCGGCTCGACGCCGAGCTGTCGCGGGCGCATTTCGAGCCGGTCGATCTCGGCAAGATGATCGAAAGCCTGCTGGGGGTGTGGGAGCAGCGGGGAGCGGAGCGGGGCGTGCGCCTGGCCTTCGCGCGGCCGCGTACGGGCACGGCAGTGGTGATGGGTGACGAAGCACGGCTCGTGCGCCTGATCGACAACATCGTCGACAATGCCATCTCCTTCTCGCCCGGAGGCGGGCTGGTGGAGATCGTCGCCGCGCATGCCGGCGCGCATGTGATCGTCAGCGTGGAGGATGAGGGCCGCGGCGTCCCGGAAGAGGCGCGCGAGGCGATCTTCAGCCGCTTCCACTCCGACCGGCCGGATGAGGATTTCGGCCGTCACTCCGGACTCGGGCTTGCGATCTCGCGCGCGATCGCGATCGGACATGACGGGCGGATCGACGTCTGCGACCGGCACGACGCCCGCCCCGGCGCGCGCTTCGTCATCCGCTTTCCGGCTGCAGTCTCATGACGGAAACGATCCACGCCGGCTGCGTCGCGATCGCCGGCCGGGGCGTCCTCATCTCGGGCGCGTCCGGCCGCGGCAAATCGGACCTGGCGCTGCGCCTGATCGACCGCGGCGCCCGCCTCGTCAGCGACGACTATACCGTTCTGGCGGAGCGCGGCGGCCGTCTCTTCGCCTCGGCGCCGCCGCGGATCGCCGGCAGGATCGAGGTGCGAGGGCTTGGCATCATCGCCATGGAGCCGCTCGTGGACGCGCCGGTCTGCCTTGCCGTCGATCTCGACTCTGCCCCCGAGCGCTTGCCGGAGCCCGCCACGGCCTCCTACCTGGGTCTCAGCCTTCCCTCGATCGCGTTCGCGGCGCTTGAGGCTTCGGCACCGATCAAGCTAGAGCGGGCGCTCGCCCGTTTCGGACTGCCTTTGCCTTGAAGCGCAACGCCTCTCCCCAGCGCCTGCTGCTCGTCACCGGCCTTTCCGGCGCGGGCAAGTCGACCGCGCTGAAGACGCTTGAGGATATTGGCTGGGAAGTGGTCGACAACCTCCCGCTCGTTCTCCTCGACAATCTGCTTGCCACGCCGCCGTCGCAGGGCGCCGGTGCGCGTCCGCTGGCGATCGGCATCGACACCCGCACCCGCGGCTTCGACGCGGAGCGGATCGTGCGCCACATCAAGCGGCTGGCACGGGACTTCGAATATCCGGTCGAGACGCTCTATCTCGACTGTGCGGGGACCGAGCTCATCCGCCGCTATTCCGAGACGCGGCGCCGCCATCCGCTCGCGCCGGACCGCCCTGCCACCGACGGCATCGCCGCCGAGCGCGAGCTGATGGAGCCGCTGCGGCGCTGGGCCGACCATGTCGTCGACACCACCGACACCGACGTGAACCAGCTCCAGCAGCAGGTCCGCACCCGCTTCGCGACCGCGAGCAAGGCGCCGACGCTCGGCGTCATGTCGTTCGGCTTCGCCCGCGGCCTGCCGCGCAACGCGGATCTCGTCTTCGACATGCGCTTCCTCAGGAACCCGCACTGGCAGCCGGGCCTGCGCGAGCTGACCGGCACCGACGCCCGCGTCGCCGCCCACATCGCGACCGATCCCGCTTATGAGGACGCGCTCGCCCGGATCGAGGACCTGCTCGCCACCCTCCTCCCCCGCTACGAGGCGGAAGGAAAAGCCTATGTTACGGTCGCGTTCGGTTGTACCGGAGGGCGACACCGCTCGGTCCATGTCGCCGAACGAGTCGCGGCCCGATTGCGCGTCGAGGGCTTTTCGCCCACCGTCGAGCATCGCGACCTCGCCTCGCCTCCGCGCGACCTGATCGAGGGCGCCGCGGGGGCTGGCAGAGACGTTCAGGGTGAATAGATGATCGGTTTGGTGTTGGTGACGCACGGCCGCCTCGCGGCCGAGTTCGTCGTCGCCATGGAGCATGTGGTGGGGCGGCAGGAGCAGATCGAGGCGATCTGCATCGGCCCCGAGGACGACATGGAGGCACGGCGCAACGACATCGCCGCCGCCATCGAGCGCGCCGACGACGGCGCGGGCGTGATCATCCTCACCGACCTGTTCGGCGGCACGCCGTCGAACCTCGCCATCTCGCTGATGAAGTCCGAGACGATCGAGGTCATCGCCGGCGTCAACCTGCCGATGCTCATCCGGCTCGACGGCGCGCGCAAGAAGATGGACGTCAAGGCCGCCGTCGCGGCTGCGCGCGAGGCCGGCCGCAAATATATCTCGGTCGCCTCGGAGATCCTGGGGGAAGCCGCCGCCTGATGCCGAGCCGGACCGTTCGCATGACCAACAAGCGCGGCCTCCACGCCCGCGCCAGCGCCAAGTTCGTGACCCTCGCCGCCCGGCAGACGGCCGAGGTCGAAGTCGAGAAGGACGGCAACCGGGTCTGCGGCACCTCGATCATGGGCCTGATGATGCTCGGCGCGGCCTATGGCGATTCGATCACCATCCACTCCGAAGGCGAGGACGCCGAGAACGCGCTCCAGGCGCTGGTGGAGCTCGTCGAAGCCCGGTTCGGCGAGGAATAGGTGCCCCGCGAGATCACCGCCTTCTCGAACCCGCTGGTGAAGCAGGTCCGTCAGCTCAGGGACAAGAAGCATCGCCGCGCCGAGGGGCTGTTCATCGCCGAGGGGCTGCGGATCCTCACCGAGGCGCGGGAGGCCGGTCGGCTGCCGCGGATCCTCTTCTACGGCGCGGGGACGCGGCATCCGCTCCTCTCGCAGCTGATCAACGAGGTCGAGGCAGCGGGCGGCGAGGCGATCGAGACGAACGCGGACATCCTCCACAAGCTGTCCGGCAAGGACAATCCGCAGACCGTGCTCGGCGTCTACGAGCAGTTCGATACGGCGCTGGAGCAGCTCGACCGGAGCGCGGCCCCGCTCTGGATCGTCGCCCAGGCGCTCCGCGACCCCGGCAATCTCGGCACCATCCTCCGGACCGGCGACGCCGTCGGCGCCGGCGGCCTCATCCTCGTCGACGATTGCGTCGACCCCTTCTCGGTCGAGGCAGTGCGCGCCTCGATGGGCGCGCTCTTCACCCAGCGCATCGCCGCCGCGCGCTGGGAGGAGTTCGTCGCATGGCTCCGCGCGGGCGAGGGCGAGCTGATCGGCACCAGCCTCAATGCCGCGCAGGACTATCAGGAGCCGCGCTACCGCCGCCCCACCTTCATCCTCGTCGGCAACGAGGCGCAGGGCCTGCCGGAGGCCTATGAGGCGGAATGCGACCTCCTCGTGAAGATCCCGATGCGGGGCAAGGCCGACAGCCTCAACGCCGCGGTGGCGACGGCGGTGATGGCCTATGAGGTCTCGAACCAGTGGCGGCGCAGCTGAGCCGCCGCCTCGACGCCTGAAAGGTCACACGAAAGTCACACCGTCGCGGGGGCGGTCGCGTCACCGTCACTTCCAGCTGCTATTCCGCGGCGATCGGCTCCTCGTCTCCGGCTTCATCGCTGCGGTCCACCAATGTCGGGCGCGCGACACCGCCGGCACCGGCGAGAGCTTCCACGGAAGGGACGTCCTCCAGCTCGCGGGCGCCGGTTTCGATATTGAGCTCCTTGAACTTGCGTCCGGTGGAGACGAGACGGCTGTTGAAGGAATTGGTGAAGGTGTTGAAGTTCGTCACCGCGCTGTTGAGCCCGGTGCCGACCTTGCGCAGGTCCTCGCCCACCTTGGCCAGCCGATCGTAGAGTTCCTTGCCGAGCAGGGCGATGTCGCGGGCGTTCCGAGCGAGCGCCTCCTGTTGCCACACGGACGCGACCGAGCGGGCGATCGCAATCAGGTTGGTCGGCGTGGCGAGCAGCACCTTCTTGTCGAACGCAAAGTCCCACAGCGTCGGGTCGTGTTCGAGCGCGGCCGAGAGGAAGTGTTCGCCCGGGACGAACATGACGACGTAATCGGGGCTGTTGCCGAACTGGGTCTGATACGCCTTGTTGCCGAGGGCGTTCACATGCGCGCGCAT
>DASWMB010000216.1:0-23130 GCA_036399955.1 Allosphingosinicella sp.
AGCCCTCCGCCTCCCAGAAGCGGCCGAGCGGCAGGATCGGCGTCACCGCGCGGCCGCCGAGGACGCGGTTCGCCTCGGCGAGCGCCGCCTCCGCCTCGCGCCGCTGATCGCGGCCGGACACGAACACCGCCGTGCGGTAGCTGTCGCCGCGGTCGCAGAACTGGCCGGCGGCGTCGGTTGGATCGACGCTGCGGAAGAACAGGCGGGCAAGCTCGGCATAGCCGATCCGCGCCATGTCGTAGCGGACCCGCACCGCCTCGTAATGGCCGGTGCCGCCGGCGGAGACGGACTCATAGGTCGGCTCGCTCGTGCGCCCGCCCGTATAGCCGGAGACGGCGTCGATCACGCCCGGGACATGCTCGAAGTCGCTCTCGGTGCACCAGAAGCAGCCGCCGGCGAACACGGCGGTGCCGATCCGCGCCGGCGGCACGTCCCGCGGCGGCTGCGGCGCCCGCTCGGCGGCGCAGGCGAAGAGGAAGCCGAGGAGGAGGAGGAGTGCGAGCCGGCTCATCCGCGCAGCGCCTTGCGGATGACGAGCTTGAGGCCGGACCAGGTCTCGTCCACCGCGCAGACCTTCACGTCGACCAGGCCGTGCGGGGAGGCGGCCTCCCGGACGGTGTCCTCGGTGATGTCGGTCGGCACCCTGGACGCCTTCTTCGGCCAGGACACCCAGATCATCCCCGCCGGCGCCAGCAGCGGCCGGAGCCGGGCGAGCTGCGCTTCGAGCTCCGCGCGCGACGCCGTGAAGAGATGGGCGACCTCGAGACCTTCGCCGGGCTCGCCTGCGAAGGCGAAGCCGGGAAGCTCCGCCTCGATCTCCGCCGCGACGCTCGCCGGCATGCCGCTCGCATAGGCCCGCTGCCCCGGCTTCAGCCCGAGCTTCGCGGCGAGCGGTCGTCCGGAATAGCCCGCCGCCATCAGCGCGCGCCGGTCGCCAGGGCGAGCGCCGCCTGGAGGTCGATGATCCGGTAGGGCTTGGCGACCAGCGGTACGTCGGTGTGGCCGCCGCAGACGCCAGCGCCGTAACCCGTGGTGAAGATGAATGGCGTCCCCGCCTCCTTGAGGCGATCGGCGACGGGAAGACTCGTGACGCCGTTCAAGTTGATGTCGAGCATGGCGACGTCGAAGCCGCCCCGCTCGCTCGCCGCAAGCGCCTCCTCGAGCGTCGAAGCGCTGGCGACGACATCGCAGCCCAGCGCGTCGAGCATGTCTTCGGCGGTCATCGCGATAATCGGCTCGTCCTCGACGAGCAGCACCCGGGTGCGGCCGCCGCTCATGACGCCGCCCCGCGCGGCGCCGCTTCGGCGAGCGAGGCCTCGATCCGGCAGACGAGGCCCTCGGCCGCGAACTCGAGGCGCGCCCCGCCCGAGAAGTCGGCCGACAGCGCCCGCTCGATCATCCGGGTGCCGAAGCCGCGCCGCTCCGGCGCCGCCACCGGCGGCCCGGCCCGCTCCCGCCATTCGACCGACAGATGATCGCCCTCGACCGTCCAGCGCAACTCCACCCGCCCCTCCGGCGCCGACAGCGCGCCGTATTTCGATGCGTTGGTGCAAAGCTCGTGCAGCGCCATCACCAGCGACACCGCCGCCTTGGGCGCGAGCCGGACCGGCGGCCCTGCCCAGGAGATGCGCGCCTCGTGGCCGTTGTAGAGGCCGAGCGCCTCGGCCGCGAGCGCGTCCAGCGTCGCGCCTTCCCAGCTCTCCCGCGTGAGGAGGTCGTGGGCGGCGGCGAGCGCGGCGAGGCGGTGCTGGAAGGCATCGCGCGCCTCGGCCATCTCGCGCCCGTCCTTGAAGCTCTGGAGGGCGAGGCCCTGGACCAGAGCCAGCGTGTTCTTCACCCGGTGGTTGAGCTCGTTGACGAGCAGCCGCTGCCGCTCCTCCGCCCGCCGCCGCTCGGTGACGTCGCGGGCGATGGCGTGGAGGCCGACCGGCCTGCCGGACGGGTCGAGCGTCAGGGTCGAATTGACCTCCCAGTTGAGCAGCCTGCCCGATTGCGAGACGATGATGAGCTCGTGCTGGGTGGTGCCGCCATGGTCGAGCTTGCGGCGGAGCATGTCGCGCGCCTGCTCGAACATGCCGGGCGCGAGGAAATCGGCCATGGAGCGGCCGACGATCTCGTGGCGCGGCAGCTCGATGGCCGCCGCGGCGGCCGGGTTGCAGTCGGTGATCACCTGGTCCAGCGTCGCGGTGACGATGAGGTCGTTCGCCTGCTCGAAGATGCGGCGGTAGCGCTCCTCGCTGCGCCGGAGCTCCGTTTCGGCGCGGGCGCGGCTCACCTCGCGCCAGACCAGGGCGGTCGCCTGGCGGAGCAATGTCTCCTGATGCTCGGTCCAGCTCCTCGGCCGGTCGTGATGGGCGAACAGCATCGCCCGCAAGCTCTCGCCGCTGACGATCGGGACCACCAGGGCGGCGGCGACGGCGATGGCGTCGTAGCGCTTGCGGACGTCGGGCTCGGCGAGGCGCGGATCGGCGGCGACGTCTTCGATGCGGATCGCGCGCCCGGCGCGCAGGTCCTCGTTGATGGTCCCGCCGAAATCGGGCACCGGCACCGTGCCGCTGATGTCGCTCGCCCCGTCCCGAACGGCGCAGCCGAGGATCGAGATCGTCCCCGCCGCTTCGTCGAGCTCGGCATAGCCGAGCCGCGCGGCCTCGATCTCCTCGCCGAGGACCGCGAGCGCGGTGTGGAGGATCGCGTCGGGATCGTCGAGAAGCCGCAGCCGCTCGGTGAGGCGCAGCATCAGCGCGTCGCGCCGGCCGCGCAGCACGAACTGGGTGCTCTCGCGCACCTGCGCGAGAACGCCCGCTATCCGCCCGTCCTCGCCGGCGACCGGGAGCAGCGAATAGGACCAATAGCTGTCGAACACCTGCCCGCCGAGGTTCCGGACGAGCAAGGTGTCGACCATGTTCACCGCCTGCCCCTCGGCAAGGACGGTGGCGAACTGGTCGCCGATCACCGGCCAGACGTCGGCGAGCACCTCCCGCGCGGGGCGGCCCATCGCCCAGGGATGGCGGCCGTCGCGCAGCAACGCGCCCCAGGCGTCGTTGTAGAGGAAGAGATGGTCCGTCCCCCAGAATACGGCCGAGGCGGTCGCGGAGCGGAGCGCGATGCCGAGGGCGGAGCGGAGCGATTGCGGCCAGGCGTGGATCGGGCCGAACGGCGTCTCGTCCCAGCCGCGCGCGCGGATCAGCTCCGCCGCCTCGCCGCCGCCCGCCAGGAATGCCTTGAGCTCCGGCATCCGCCGACCCCTTCACCGTCAGCGGCCGCTCTACCGCCGCGGCGCCCCGGCGCGCAAGCGCTCCCCTGCGCCAGGAGCGCTCAGTAGCGTCGGTCGGTGAGGCGCTTGTAGTTGCTGACGCGCCACCAGGTGAGCGCGGCGCTCAGGGCGACGAACAGGAGGAGGTACGCAAGGGCAAGCATGACAGGCTCCCGATACAATGAAGCATGAAACCCCAAACGAGCGGCCGGAGCGGCCGTTGCACGCCGTTATGCGAGGTTCAGCTTCGTGCGGCCTGCCGTTCTTAACCTGCGATAGTCAGGACCGCGCGGCGACGACATGGGCCGACATCGGCACGTCGAGCCCCCCTTCGCCGGCCAGCGAGCGCAGCGCCGCCGCGGCCGCGTCCGCCGCTTCCTCGAGCCGGGCGGGGTCGCGCTGCTCGATCTCCGCGCGCAGCGGCGTCCCCATGCACAGCCCCACCGCCGCCTCGCCCGGGTCCTGGGCGCGGCTGCGCTTCGCCACCGTCTCGATCGAGACGTCGTCGAAACCGGCTGCGACCAAGTCCTTCTCGATCCGCACGGCATCGTGATAACCGAACGGCACGCGGCTCAGGAACGACGGCGGGTCGTCCGGGAACAGCGCCGCCACCGCCTTTGCGGCGGCGTCGGGGGCCGGGTTCGCCTCGAGCCTGTCCCAGACGTTGAACAGGAACAGCCCGCCGCGCTTCAGCACCCGCCGCGCCTCGCGATAGGCGCCGATGCGGTCCGGGAAGAACATGACGCCGAACTGGCAGACGACGAGATCGAAGCTGCCGTCGGCGAAGGGGAGCGACTGGGCGTCGGCCTGCTGGAAGGCGACGGCCGGCGAGCGCACCCGTTCCGCGGCCACGTCCAGCATCGCCTGGTTGAGGTCGGTGGCGACGATCTCGGAATCGGGGACTTCGCGCACCATGGCGGCGGTGACGATCCCCGTCCCCGCGGCCGTCTCCAGGATCCGCCGCGGCGCGATCGCCGCGACGCGCTCCGCCATGTCCCTCGCATAGGGTTCGAACAGCAGCGGCCCGAGGCACCGGTCGTAAAGCGCCGGGATCGATCCCGAAAAGGCCGCATCGCCCGAACCCATAGACGCCCCCTCAGGCCGTTGTCCCGGCCGCCCTTCTACGATGCGTCTGCGCCCGGGTCGAGACGGCGCGAAATGCGACGAACCGCGGACCCGTCATGGAACCGCGAGTCCGCTCCGCTCGCTCTAGCCGGTGGCCTGAACAGGGGGTCGCGTATGTCCGAGTCCAGCCTTCCAATCCTTCTCGTCGAGGACGATCCGATCGTCCTCGAATCCACCGCCTGCGTGCTCGCCGACGGCGGCTGCGAGGTGCGCCGCGCCACCAGCCTCGACGAGGCGATGGCGGCGCTCGCCGAAGGGCCGCTGCCCGTCGTCCTCGTCACCGACATCAGCCTTGCCGGCGACCGCAGCGGGCTCGACCTCGCCCGCACCGTCGCCGAGCGCTGGCCCGAGGTGAAGCTGCTCATCGTCTCCGGAGCGCACCGGCCGCCGCCCGAGGACTATCCGGAAGGGGCGCTGTTCTTCACCAAGCCCTATGCCCAGGGCGCGCTCCTCACCATGGTCAAGGACCGCGCCTGGTAGGGCGGCAGCGGCCGGCGGGCTTAGCTGAGACCATGGCCGGAACGCCCCTCGTCTGCCGCCTCGGCTTTCACCGTCCCGCTCCGGACGAAGTCTGGAACCGCGGCTACTGGTTCACCCGCTGCGGCCGCTGCGAGACCGACCTCGTCCGCACCGCGGCGGGCAAGTGGCACGTCCCCAAGGGCCGGAAAGTCGTCTGGAAGCCGAAGAAGCCGCGCGGACGCCCTCCGGGCTGAGCTCAGGGGCTGGCCGGCCCGTCGTCGCCGCCGCTGGTCAGGACGAGGACGATCAGCACCGCCAGCAGGATCGTCAGCGCCGGCAGGATCAGGGTCGCCCGCATCTCGCTGCCCTCGGCCTGCTCCTGCGCCGGATCGAGGGCGGGCGCCGGCGCCGCGGCGACGGGCGCGGCGGCGAGCGACAAGGCTGCGGTGGCGGCGAGCAGGCGTGCGGCGATCATGATCCCTCCCTCGGTTCGCCCGCAGAGTGGCGGGGCGGCGCGAATCCGTCAACCGCGCCGCCCCGCCGTGCTCGGCAGGCAGCGTCTTCCGTCTAGAAGCGGAAGTTCGCGGTGAGGCCGAGGCTGTGGTTGTTGAACCGGTCGCCGCTCCTCGCGAAGTCGGTCCCGTTCGCGTTCTGGCGGATGAAGGGATTCGTCGCCGGGGCGGGACCCGCCGCGCGGACGCGGAAATCCTCGTCCTCGAGGCTGGTGTAGAGATATTGGAGCCCGATCGAGAAGCTGCGGCCGAGCCGCTGCTCCACGCCCGCGCCGGCGCGATAGCCCCAGGCGTCGTCATTGCCGCTGTTGGTGAACGTGTTCACCGTGTTGCTCGTCTCGAAGCGGTTGCGGATCCTGCCCCAGGCGACGCCGCCGGTGCCGTAGACCAGCGTATTGCCCATCGCGAAGCCGGCGCGGGCGCGCAGCGCCGCGTTGTCGCGAAGGCGCCGCGTGATCGTATATTGGGCCGGCGTGGTGCTGAACGCCGAGACGCTGTCGCTGATGTCGGCGCGGCCATATTCGGCGACGGCGCCGACCACGAAGTTGCCGAACTGCCGGTCGATGCCGGCGTGGACGGCGATGTCGAGCCCGTCCTTGTCGTCGCGGCAGCCGCCGGCGGCCGTGCTGTCGAGCGCGGCGCCGCCGCAAAAGCCCGGCGAAAAGGCATTGGCGCCGGCGGCCGTCGTCACGGTGTCGCCGAAGCTGCCGTCTAGGTTGGTGTCGAAGAGGATCGTCTCGTTGTCGTCATTGCCCTGGAAGCCGTAGCCGATCCGGCCGCCGACATAGGCGCCGCTCCAGTCGCCGCTGCCGGTCTGGGCGGCCGCGGGCGTGGCGAGGGTGGCGGCCGCGGCGAGCGCGGACGCGAGGATGCGATCGTAGGTCATCGATTGACTCCTGTGTGTCTGGATCAGTCCGGGCGGAAGGCGAGCGCGACGCCGTTCATGCAGTAGCGCTTGCCGGTCGGACGCGGCCCGTCGTCGAAGACGTGGCCGAGATGCCCGCCGCAGCGGGCGCAGTGGACTTCGGTGCGGCTGACGAACCAGCCGTCGTCGGGACGGGTGCCGACGGCGCCGCGGATCGGCGCCGTGAAGCTCGGCCAGCCGGTGCCGCTGTCGAACTTCGTCTCCGAGCGGAACAGCCGGTTGGCGCAGCCCGCGCAGTGGAAGGTGCCGCGCCGCCGCTCCCGGTCGAGCGGGCTCGACCTTGCCCGTTCGGTCGAGCCGCGGCGGAGCACGGCATAGGCCGCCGGGCTCAGCATCCGCCGCCACTCGGCGTCTGTCCGGGTGACCGGGAAGCGCGACTGGGCGGCGCCCGGCGCGCCGCACGCAGCGAGGACGAGCCCCGCCGCTGCGGCCGCGCCGCCGCCGATCGCCTGCCGTCTGGTGAGGCGCGCCCTGTCGCTCATCCCGGCATCGAGACCGCGTTGGTGACGTGGATGACGCCGTTCGACTGCATGACGTCGCCCTGTATCACAGTAGACATGCCGCCGCGCGCGTCGGTGAGGACGATGTTGCGCCCGGCCATGCGGGCCGTGAGCGTGCCGCCCTGCACCGTCGTGAGGCGAGCCGTGCCGCCGCCGGCGCGGATGCGGCCCATGAGGTCCGCCGCGCTGAGCCGGCCCGGGACGACGTGATAGGTGAGCACGGACTGAAGCGTCGCCCGGTTCTCGGGGCGGAGCAGCGTCTCGACGGTTCCGGCCGGCAGACCCTCGAAGGCGGCGTTGACCGGGGCGAAGACCGTGAACGGACCGGCGCCCGACAGCGTGTCGGCGAGCCCTGCCGCCTGCACCGCTGCGACGAGCGTCGTGTGGTCGCGCGAGTTGCCCGCGTTCTGGACGATGTTGCGGTTGGCGTACATCGCCGCGCCGCCGACCGTGACGGTGCCGCCGGCATTGGCCGAGGCGCCCATCGCGTCCATGTCCGCTTCGCCCGCCGTCATGCAGGCGCTGAGCGAGGCGGCGGCCAGTGCTATGGCCAGCGGCCGGATGATCTCGATCTTCATGCTGATTCCTCCTGGATACGTCCCAGCTCTCTGGGTTGCAGGAGGAGCTACGGAGCCCGTGCCCCGCCGGATGCAGGAAATGTTCAGATCGTGACGAGAGCTCCGGACGCGACGACGGGGCCGGTGGGCTGCCCGGTCGGCGAGCCCCCCGCAGGCTCCACCGAGAGCGCGACGGCCGACTGCGTCCTGAAATGCGGTGCGACCTCGGCCGGGACGGCGATGCGCTGCGGCCCGCCCGCGCGGACGAGGCCGAGCGACACCGGCGTGCCGCCCGCCGGGATGATCCAGAGCTCATGGTCGTGCCCGGGCGCGCCTTCCATGCGGCCGGGCGTCACCATCAGGCTGCGCTCGCCCGCATCGTAAGCCACCGCGAGCGAGGTCGTCTCCTCGGGCGAGGCGAGGGTGGCGACCATTACCGGGGCGCGGCCAGGCTGGACCACCGCCGGATCGTCGCGGCTCGCCTGCCAGCCGACGATCAGCGCAAGCGAGGCCGCCATCGCGCCCGCGCCCGCCGCGATGCCGCGCCAGATCCTCAGCCGCCGCCTGAGATCGATGACGTTCGCTCCGGCCGCCGGCGCCGCCGCGATTGCGCGCTGGATGCGCGGCCAGACGCCCGCATCGGGCTCGACCGGCGGCGCCTCCTCGGCGAGTGGCGCGAGGCGCTCCTCCCATTCGGCGACGGCGCGGGCGAAGGCCTCGTCCGACGCCGCCAGCCGCCGCGCCTCGACCAGCGCCTCGCCGTCGAGCAGGCCGAGCACAAATTCGGCGGCGACGAGGTCGCGCTCGTCCTCTCGGCCGATGTCGCTCATCGCTCCAGGCACTCCCGAAGCTTGAGGAGCCCGCGCCGCACCCAGCTCTTCATCGTCCCCAAAGGCACGCCGCCGCGCTCGGCGAGCTCGGGATAGGAGAAGCCGCCGAAGAAGGCGTCACGGATCGCACCCGACTGGCGATCCTCGAGCTCGTCGACGCAGCCCATCAGCCGCGCCCGATCCTCGCTCGCTTCCAGGCCTGCAAGGGCGTCCGGCCCGTCGTCGGAGATGCCCGACGCAGCCTCGATCGGCTCGGCGGGCCGTGGCCGGCCGGAGGCACGCAGCCGGTCGATGGCGCGGTTGCGGGCGAGCGCGGCGAGCCAGGTGATCGGGCTCGCTCGCGAGGGATCGAAGCTCCCCGCCCGCCTCCAGACGCTGACATAGACCTCCTGCAAAGCGTCCTCCGCCTCTCCCCTGTCGTCCAAGATACGCAGGATGAGGCCGAACAGCTTCGCCGAGGTGCGGCGATAGACTTCCTGCAGCGCCGCCTCGCTTCCGCCCGAGACGCGGCCGAGAGCCTCGGCGAGGCGTTCGCGCTCCTCGCGGGCGCCGGCGTTGCTGGTTGCGGAAGCATGCATTGCCCGCGCCTCTGGCACAGAGCGGGCCAAGCGGCAAATCCCCGCATCCGCGGGCGCTTAGGGTCCGTATCTCACAACATGGAGCCAAGGACGGACCATCCCCGCCGGCGCAGGCGCCGCTGCACCGGCCGCGCGACCGGCCGCTTCGCCACGCGCGGCGAGCTCACCGCCCATGTCTGGGCGATCCGCCGCCAGCAGCTCCGGCCGAACCTCGCCTCGATCGCAGAGGCCTGCGGCGCGACCGTCGACGTCGTGCGCGCCATCCTCGCCGCCGAGGAGGGGCTTGCCGACTATCTCGCCCGCGGCCTGCGCATCGGCGGGTGACCGGAGGCCCGCGCGGCGGAACCCACGCCTTCGCCGGCTCATTCCCCCCGCATGACGCGGCTCCTCAGCCTGCTGCTCTCCTGGTCCGTGCGGCGGATCCTCCTGTTCGTGATCGTGGTCGCGGCGATGGCGGCGTTCGTCAAAGCGGCCGAGGCCTGGCAGCGCCTGCCCGCGATGGCAGAGGAGATCGCGGCGCTGGAAGCGCAGCAGCGCCTCCTTTCCGATGAGCTCGCCCGCCAGAAGGAGGAGGCCGCCGCCGCCCTCGCCGAGATCCACCGCTCCGAACAGCCGGCGCTCCGCCGCCGCCTCGATTCCGTGCGCGGCCGCATCGCCGAGCTCGAAAGCGGCCGCGCCAGCGGCGTCGGCCTCGCCCTCCAGGCGGCGCGCGGCGAAGGCGGCGCTCTCGCCCGCGAGGCGGCCGGCCGCTTCCGCCTCCAGCTGCTCCGCCGCGAGGAGGCGCTGATCCTGGCGCGGCTCCAGGGCCTCGGCCGGGGCGGGCAGGTCCAGGGCCTCGGCGCCCATGTCGCGGCGCTCGACCGCCGCATCGCCGAGCTCGAGCGACATGCCGCCGCGATCGAGCGGGAGCACCCGATCGCCGGGCGCGTCGCGCGCATCCCCGGCGTCCGGCGGATCGAAGGCCCGTGGCGCGAGCTCAGGCAGGCGCGGCAGGAGCTCGAGCTTCGCCGCGGCCAGCGCAGCCGCGCGGCGGCCGCGCGGGAGGCGCAGGCACGCGCCTTCGCGTCCGCGCGCGACGCCTATCACGGCTCCTACGCCGCGCTGCGCGACGCCGCGCCCGCCGCCGATCCGCTCGCCGCCCGCCTCGCCGAGAAGCGCCGCCAGGTCGAAGCCCATTGGGCGAGCCGCCTCTGGGAGGCGGTGCGGCCGGTGCTCGGCTGGGCCTTGTGGATCACCCTGCTGATCGTCGTCACACCGCCGGCGGTGAAGGCCTTCTGGTTCTTCCTCGTCGCTCCGTACGCGATGCGCCTGCCGCCGGTCCGGATCGGCACGCTCGGCGGCGGGATCGGCTGGGCGGAGCAGCGGCGCGAGGGCGGCGGCACAGGCAGTGCCGTCTCCTGGCGGCTCCGCCTGCGGCCGGGTGAGGAAGCGTTGCTGAGGCCGGACTATCTCCAGAGCTCGCCGGCCGACGCGCATATCGATTCCCAGGCGCTGCTCACCCCGGCGCTCCCGTTCGGCAGCCTCGCCACCGGCCTCGTCGGCCTCACCCGCATCCGGACGAGCCGGGAGACCAGCCTTGCCGTCTCCGCGACGAAGGACCTGGTCGACGAGATCGGCGTCATCGAAGTGCCCGAAGGCTCGGCGCTCGTCTTCCGCCCGCGCAACCTCATCGGGATCGTGCGCCCAGTCGGCCGCCCGCTCCGGCTCGAGCGCGTCTGGACGCTCGGCCGCCTGGCCTCCTGGCTCACCTTGCGCCTGCGCCACCTCGTCTTCCACGGACCGTGCGCACTCATCGTCAAGGGCGCCCGCGGCGTCGCCATCGAGCCCGCCGGAACCGGCCGCCGCATCTCGGGCGCCGCGACCATGGGCTGGTCGGCCGGCCTCGGCCATCGGGTGGAGCGCAGCGAGACCTTCCTCGCCTTCCTCACGGGCAAGCAGGGCCTGTTCCACGACCGCTTCGAAGGCGAAGGCGGCGCCGTCGTCTACGAAGAGCTCCCCCGCGCCGGCGCCCAGTCCGGCCTGTTCGGCCGCGGTCTCGAAGGCCTCTCCGAAGCGATGCTCAAGATCGTCGGCCTCTGAGTTCGCCTCAGTGCCCGCCGAAGCGGAGCCGCAGCCCCGCATTGAGGATGAAGCCCTCGGTCGGCGCCCACACATCCACCGTCCACTGCCCGCTCGCCGCGCGCTGCGGAAGGAGGAGCGGATCGTAGCGGGTCTGGCGGACGCCGAGGATGTTCTCGGCGTTGGCGAACAGGCTGACCTGGCCGAGCACGATCTCGCCGAGGACGCCGAGATGCAGATAGGGCCGGCTTTCGGCCCGGTAGGGATAGTCCTCGAGCGACTGGCGGCCGGTATAATAAGCCTCGATGCCGATGCGCCCCTTGCCGTGCCGCTCCCACATCGCCACCGCGCCCGCCGTGTGGCGGGGCGTCAGCGGCACCGGCCTCCGGCCTGCCGCCGATCCATCGGGCTCGGTCGCGTCGACATGGACGTAGCTGCCCGTGATCGAGAACGCGTCGCGGCGGTAGCGCAGCAGCAGCTCCGAGCCCCGTATCCGCGTGCGCCCCTCGACGTTGACGAGCCGCACCCGGTCCGCCGCGACGGCCTCGAGCCGCGTCGCCTGGTCGATGTCGGACCCGAACAGGGTGACGCTCGCCTCGATCGGCCCGCGCGCATAGCCGATGTCGAGCGACGCGCTTTGGGCGGTCTCGGCCTCGATCCCGCTCAGCGGCTCCAGCCGCGACAGCCCGGCCGCCTCGGTCTCCTCCACGAACGGGGTCGGCGCATAGAAGCCCCTGCCGAGCGAGGCGCGGATCGTCCACGGCCCGGGCCGGTAGAGCGCGGACAGGCGCGGGCTGAGCTGCGTCCCGTACTCGCTGTGGACATCGACACGCGCACTCGCGGCGAGCGTGAGGCCGGGCCGGAGGTCATGCTCCACCTGCGCGAACAGGCCGGGGACGTCATGGCGATAATCGAAGGCGGGAAAGCCGTCCGAACGGAAGCCGTCGGTCTGGAAGGCGACGCCCGCGACCCAGGAGGTCGCGTCCGAGCGGCCGGCCAGCGATGCTTCGGCGAACAGCGTGGCGTGACGGTCGTCCTCGACGACATCGCCGAAAACGTGCCTGTGGTCCTGCCTGACGGCCGATGCACGCAGGTTGACGGTGCCGAGCCGCTCCACCGGGAGCTCCCCCACCAGCCCGCCGTCGAACCGCGCGGTGCTCTGCGCCTGCTGGAACGGACGGCCGTCGGGAGCGGTGCGCCCCGGCAGCGTGCCGCCCGCCCGATCCTCGGTCATGGCGCCGAACGTCACGAAGGCCGACGCCCCGTCCGCGCCCTGCCAGAACAGCCGCGGCCGTGCCGTCCACCGCTCGTACGAAGGGATGTCGGCCCACCCGTCGTCGTCGAGGTCGTGCAGGCTCTGCCGATGGCCGCCGCCCGTGACCGAGGCGCTCCAGCCGCCGCCGAGGGGCGACGACAGATAAGCCGTCAGATCCTGCCCGCCGCGGCTGGTCGCGTTCGCGAGGAGCTCGCCTTCGAACGCCTCTCCCGGCCGCCGGGAGACGAGGTTGATGACGCCGCCCAGCGCCGACGCGCCGTAAAGCGCCGAGGCGGCGCCCTTGATCACCTCCACCTGGCCGAGGTCGGTCGGCGGGATCTGGAGGATGCCGAGCGACGACGCCTGCCCGCCGTAGAGCGGCAGGCCGTCCGCCAGCAGCTGCGTGTAGCGGCCCTCCATCCCCTGCACGCGGATGTTCGCCGCACCGAGCGCGGGCGAGGTGACCTGGACCCGCACGCCGCCCGTCTCATTGACGAGCATGGCGATGTTGCCCGGCCGCATCAGCAGCTTTTCCTCGATCTCCTCGCGGGTGATCACCTCGACGCGGATCGGCTCGTCCTGAACCCGGCGGCGCGTGCGGGTGCCCTGGACGATGATCGCCTCCTCTTCCTCGCTTTCCTGCTCATGCTCCTGGCCCGCGGCGGCCGGCTCCTGCGCCCATGCGGCCGGCGCAAACAGAAAGGCGGCGGCGGCGGAGCCGGCCAGCGCAGCGGACGCGATGCTCGTCTTGGAAACGCCGATAGCGGGCTTTGCCGCGTTCGCGTAGCGGCTTGGCGCGCTATGTTAGGATAGGGGCGCGCCCGCTCCGAAGCGTCGCGCCAGCGCGGCTGCCCCAGACGCGGCGGCCGCCGCCCCACCGGGACGACGGCCGTCGAATAGTGCAGGCGGGCGCCGCGGCCCCTTGCGGGCCCGCGGCGCCCCCGGCCGGATCAGAGGATGAAGTCGGTGACCGGAGGCGCGCCGGCGCCCGTGTTGACGTAGAGCTGGAAGTCCGCGAGGCCGTCGCCGTTGACGTCGCCCTCTATCGACCAGAGGTTCCGGCCCGCATCGAAACCGGCGCGCAGCTCGCCCGCCTTGTTCGTGAAGGCGCCGCTGCCGATGAAGGCGAAGGCCTGGTTGCCGGCCGCATTCGCATCCGCGTCGATCAGCGACAGGTCGATCTTGTCGTTGCCGAAGTGGAAGCCGTGGATCACGTCGCGGGCATTCCCGACGGAGTCGCTGGCATTGCGGTAGACGAACACGTCCTTGCCGTTGCCGCCGAAGATGGCATCGCCGAGGCCGCCGCCTTCGATCACGTCGTCGCCGGCGCCGCCCCTCAGCGTATCGCCGTCGGCGCCGCCGAAGATCCGGAACTTGCCGTCGCCGACCGCCCAGCCGTCGAAGCCCAGCCGCTGGCCGACCTCGAGCGAGCTGCCGTTGACGATCAAGGTGCCGCCGCCGATATTGCCGTTCTGCATGACTGCGGAATAGGACGGACGGGCCGCAGGATCGCTCGCGAAGCGGCCGTTGAACGACAGCGACTCGATGCCGCTGAACGCGCCGGAGGCGATGGTGACGGGCACCGCTCCGCTCGTTCCCGCAGGAGCACCGCTGATCACCACCGCGTCGCTGCCGCCACCGCCGACGATCCGGTCGCCGGCGCCGAAGCGGCCGGCTTCGAAGTGGAAGATGTCGTTGGCGCTGCCGCCGGTGAGCGTGTCGGTACCGCCGCCGGCATAGACCAGGAACTTGCCGCCGTCGGTCTCCGCCGAGCCGTTGAAGACGATATCTTCGCCGGCCTGCAGCGACTGGGCGTTGACCCTGAACTGGAGGCCCGGTGCGACGTTCTCGTTGATCAGGGTGAGATTGTAATCGTAGGAGGCGCCGCCGCCCTGGCCCCATTTGGTGACCGCACCGCCCTGCACCGAAATCCCCTCGAACCCCCCGAGGCTGCCCGCGGTGAAGGTGAGGCCGGCATAATTGCCCTGGAGGACGAGCGTGTCGTTGCCTGCGCCCGCCGCGATCTGGTCGGCGGTCGTGTACTGCGTGCCGGCATAGACCACGTCGTTGCCCTCGCCGGCAAGGACGGTATCGACGCCGCCTCCGGCGATGTCGATGAAGTCGTTGCCGACGCCGCTCGAAAGGACGTTCGCCGCCGCGTTGCCGATCAGGCGGTCGTTGCCCGAGCCGCTGGTCGCCTTTTCGATGGTGACGCCGTTCGCGACGGTGAAGCCGCCGTAGATGCCATAGGCGTAGGAGACGAAGCCGCCGCCGCCGAACTCATATTTGAGCGTCGCCGGCCGGAGGTCGATCCCCGCGTCGCGGGCGCCGGTATAGCGGATCTCGTCCGATCCGCCGCCGTCCCAGATCGAGGTGTAGAAGGTGCCGGCCTCGTTGACGTCCTTCAGGGAATAGACGTCGTCGCCGGTCGCCCAATCCTCGTTGACGCCGTATTTGGACTGGATGACGGCGATATCCATCGCCATCAGGCCGCCGAGATAGCCGTAGCCGACGTCGGTCTTGGCGTTGCCGTAGGGCGAGGTCTCCCAGCCGTCCTGGTAGGACATCATGGTGAAGACGCCCTGGTTCAGGTCGTACTCGCCGCGCGTGTAGTTGGGATAGGTGTTGGTCGGCTCCGGAACGGGGCCGGCCGGCGTGTTGACGATCGCCTTGACGCCCGGCATCTGCGTGGAATTGCCGCCGGTGTCGTGCGGGTGGGCGAGGCCGTGGCCGTGGCCGAACTCGTGGATCAAGGTGACGAACGAGAAGCCGCCCTGCTGGAGGTTGGTCGCGTTCCAGCGATAGTCGCCGGAGTTGAACTGGGCGAGGCCTTCGTCATTCTCCTGCGGCGGGTTCATCGATCCGAGGAGGCTGATGCCCGGCCCCGGCGTGCCGCTGTAGGTGACGTAGTGGAAGTTCGCTTCCGAACGGACCTGGGTCTCGACATAGACGATGTCCGCGACCTTCTCGAACTCCCTGAGCGAGGTCCAGATCGCAGTGACCTCATAGTCCTTGGCGCCGACCGCGACGATCGCCGGCGGAAGGCCCGGATCGGTCGGGTCGCTCGAGGCATAGGTGTCGCCGGGCTTGGCGAAATAGATCTTGATGACGTTCTTGCCCTCGGTCGACTGGCCGAAATAGCCGACGCTCGCGCCCTTGGAGTCCGGGGTGCCCTGGGGGTTGCCGGTGTTGATCGTGCCTTCGTTGCCGTCGGGATTGCGGACGGTGCCGTCGACCTGGGTGCCCCAGTCGATCGCGCGCAGCGGGCTCGTCATCGGGTAATATTCGTTGTCGACCGGCTCCGGCGGATCGGTGTTCACCTCGACGAACAGGTCGTAGTCGCCGGCCGTGTCGCCGGTGGTGGTGCTGTCGGTGTCCAGATCCTGCTCGAAGGCGCGGGCGTTGACGTAGTAGGTGCCGGTCGTGTCGACGGTGATGGTGAGCATCGCGTCGAGGCCGTAGGCTTCGCCGCTCGGCGTGCGGCCCTTGCCGTCCTCATAGCCGATCCTGTTGCCCGCGGCGTCGTAGAGCTCGATGTAGGCATCGGGCTGCGGCACGCCCGAAGGCCCGCCCACATGTCCGTACATGCCGATATTGTACTTGACGCCGCCCTGCAGCTGGACGGCGTAGAAATCCTGGTCGCCGGGCGTGTCGATCGTCGAAATGACGTGCGCGCCGCCGACGGTGATCGTCGGGTTGCTGCCGGTGATCGAGTCCGGGACGTCGTCGGTGGTGAGGTTCAGCGCCACCAGAGCCTGGTTCGGCGCCGGACCGGTGCCGACGCCGTCGGCCGCCAACGAATATTCCGAGCGGAGCGCCGAAGCTCCGTCTAAAGCGATCACGGTCGCGGCGATCGTGTCCGCGCCATAGTAATCGTCAGCAATATAGGGTGCGCTCCAGGTAAAAGCGTTGCAGCTCTTGCACATTCAGGCTCTCCGGTGTGGCTGTGCTCAGGCCCCCCTCGCGAGTTTCGCCGGGCGTGAGCGGCTATTGTCAAACTAATTACAAAGTAAATACTTCATTTACGCTAGTAAGACTGACAGATGATCCGCAAACCTGCAAGCAGAAGGATTGTTCCACGGCCGTTACATGCCGCCGCCCGAAAAGCCGCGTTCCGCCCCGCGCGCGAACGCGCGCCGACGGAGCTGGCGACGCGCTGTCGGCGTGGCGCGGCAACATGCTGGGCAAGCGGTTGGTCCCCCTCCTGGTTAACTGCTCTTAACTCTCGACGAGCCGACCGGTTCCACGTCGGATTCGTTTTTTCTCAGCCTTTTCATGGAGATGGGTCCGAACGGCCGCTGCATTGGGAGCGCAACGCCTGGCAGGGTCACGGCAGGACCAGCGGCCGATGCCAGGCGCGCGCGCGGCAAGCTCTGTCAGCTAGGCCCACCATGCCAGGCCTGCCGGGCGCGGCGGTCACGGCCTGGGCCGAGTCCCGCTCGACAGACTAAAAAGGCTCCGCCACGGAAAGGAGAATCACGCGGCGGAGCCGATAACCCGCTCATCCCCCCTCATGGGGCGAGTCTTTTGATCCATATCAGGCTTGCGCGCGTTGCGCCCTACCCTTTTCGTGCCTCGGCGGACCTTGCGTGCGAGAGCGGGACAGTCAGTCGCGGCTGTCTCGCAAGAGGTTGAGATAGGTGAATGCGCGGACGCCGCAGAACGGGCAGGAGTGCCGGGTCCATGCGGGAGGCGATGATGCGACAGGAAGACCGCGAATATCACATGAAGCGCGCCACGGCCGAGCTGGATCGCGCCTACCAGGCCGGCTCACGACCGGCCGCGGACGCGCACATGCGCCTGTCCTCGCTCCACATGCAGCGCCTGAAGGACGTCGACGACAGATGCGGCGGCTCCAGCTTCGGCTGAGTCTCGCCGGCTGCGGTGTCGAGTGCTGCATCGGGACGTAGCGGCCTGCAAAGCTTTCGTCGAACGCCCGCGCGTGATTGCCGTCACCAGCCGCCAACATCTGGCGAAAATGCCCACGACGCGGCCGCCCTGCCGCGTCTGGCGGCAGCGGCGGCCGGGGTGAAATCGCAGAATTCTGCCATTCCCGCGCTCTGGCCCACCTCTTGCAGCGGTCCTCCCGACGAAGACGGAGGGCGCAGCGGGTGGCAGGGGTCGAGACGGCAAGGTTGGTGTTCCTCACTTGCGTGGCGGCGGTGGTGGCGCTCGCCCTGCTGTCGCCGGCGGCGGACTGGCTGACGCTGGAGAGCCTGCGGGCGAGCCGCGATGCGCTCGAGGCGACGGTCGCGGCGCGGCCGGTCGCGTCCGGAATCGGCTTCTTCCTGCTCTGCGTCCTCGCCACCGCCTGCTGCTTCCCGGCGGCGCCGCTGATCGGGCTCGCCGGCGGCGCCCTGTTCGGCTTCTGGCTCGGGCTCGCCATCGTCCTTGCCGGCTCGTCGCTCGGCTCGACCGCCGCCTTCTTCGAGGCGCGCTATCTGCTGCGCGGCTGGGTCAAGGCAAAGCTGTCGCCGCGGCTCGCCGCGGTCGAGCGCGGGCTCGACCGGCACGGGCCGGCCTCCTTGCTGGCGCTGCGCTGGAACCCGTTCGTCCCCTACTGGCTGGTCAACCTGATGATGGGCGTCACGGCCATGCCGGCGCGGGTCTATGTCCCGCTGACCGCGATCGGCCTCCTTCCCGCCACCTTCCTCTACGTCGCCGCCGGGACCGAGCTCGCCGCGCTGAGGAGCGCAGCCGACATCGCCTCGCCGGAGCTGCTCGCGGGCCTCCTCGCATTGAGCCTGCTGCCGCTCGCCGCCGCCGCCCTCGCCGGCCGCCTCGGCCTCGCCCGGAGCGCCGGCTCGCTCGTCTAGGCAGGTCGGCGATCGGCGCCCCTTCACCCTTTCTTTGTCAAATTCTGCGACAGGCCATGGCGTGTCGGAGACCCTTACAGCTTTGTGTCGGACGCCGCGGCGAACGGGCCGGCCGGGTGCGCCCGCGGCCGCGGCCGAGGCGGCGCGGCCATGATCCGGCTGTTCCGCCATTACGTCCCTTATTGGGTGGTGCTGCTCGGCGGCATCGACGCGGTGCTGCTGCTCGGCGCGGGCGAGGCGGGCTGGCTGCTCAGGACGTGGCAGATCGGCGGCGAGGTCGATCCCGAGGCGGCGCGGCTGCCGAGCCTCGTCATCTTCGCCGCCGCGGTCCAGCTCGCCATGGTCGCCGTCGGCCTCTACCGATCGGAGGCTTTGCTCTCGCTCCGGATCGCCACCGCGCGGCTGTTCGTCGCGCTCGCGCTCGGCATCATCTTTCTGAGCCTGGTCTTCTTCCTCTTCCCCTCGATCGGCTTCTGGCGCTCGAACCTCCTCTACGCGACCCTGTTCGCTCTCGTCGGCCTCACCGGCGCGCGGCTGATGCTGTCGCGCGCGATCGGCGGCGAGGCGTTCAAGCGCCGCGTCCTCGTTCTCGGCGCCGGCGCCCGCGCCGCCCGGGTCGAGGCGCTGGCGAGGCGCGAAGGGGCGGGCTTCGTCATCGCCGGCTATGTCGCGATGAACGACGGCGCGGTGGCGGTCCAGCGGGCGGTGAACCGCGCCGACATCTCGAATTTCGCGCAGCATCTCGTGCGGCTCGGCGCCTCCGAGGTGGTGCTGGCGCTCGAGGAAAGGCGCAACGCGCTGCCGCTCTCGGACCTGCTGCGCGCCAAGACGACGGGCGTCGAGGTCAGCGACCTCTCGACCTTCCTGGAGCGCGAGACTGGGCGGGTCGATCTCGACAGCCTCAATCCCTCCTGGCTGATCTTCTCGGACGGCTTCTCGGCCGGACGGCGGCTGTCGTCGATCGCCAAAAGGCTGTTCGACGTGGCGGTGAGCTGCGCCATCCTGCTGCTGACGGCGCCGCTGATCGCGCTCACTGCGCTCGCCGTGAAGCTGGAGAGCCGGGGGCCGGCCTTCTTCCGCCAGCGCCGGGTCGGGCTCTACGGCGTGCCGTTCGACATCCTGAAGCTGCGCTCGATGCGCGAGGACGCGGAGGTCGGCGGCAAGGCGGTCTGGGCGCAGAAGGACGATCCCCGGGTGACGCGGGTCGGATCCGTGATCCGCAAGCTCCGGATCGACGAGCTGCCGCAGGCATGGGCGGTGCTGAAAGGGGACATGAGCTTCGTCGGGCCGCGGCCGGAGCGGCCGCAGTTCGTCGCCGATCTCGAGGCGCGGCTGCCTTATTATGCCGAGCGGCACATGGTGAAGCCGGGGATCACCGGCTGGGCGCAGATCAACTATCCCTATGGCGCCTCGATCGAGGACGCCCGCCAGAAGCTCGAGTTCGATCTATACTATTGCAAGAACTATTCGCCGCTGCTCGACGTCCTCATCCTCCTCCAGACGCTTCGCGTCGTCATCTGGCCGGAGGGGGCGCGCTGATGGCGGCGTTTCTTCAGCTGTGGAGCCATGCGCTCGCCGCCGCTCTGTACGGCGCGCTCGCCATCTGGCAGCTGCGCCACTGGAACGGCGAGCCGCGCAACCGGCCGCTCGTCACCGCCTTCGCGGTGGTTTCGGTCTGGTCCATCTTCGTCGCGATCGAAGGGCCGCATTACCCCCTCTCCAGCTTCGCCGAGAGCGGCCGCAACCTCGCGTTCCTCGCCTTCATGTACGGGATCATGCACGGCGCCGCGGAGGACAACCGCCAGCGGGCGGTGAAGGCGGTCTATGCCGCCGTCGCCGGCGTCGTCGGGCTCCAGATCGTCATCGCCGGCGTCATGGCCGAGTTCGCGGACACGCCGCGGATCATCGCGGCGCTGACCGCGACCCTGCACATCATCGGGCTCACGATCGCGGCCGGCTCGCTGGTCCTCGTCCACAACCTCTACGGCCAGGCCGCGCCGAACTCGCGCTGGGGGATCCAGCTTCCTGCGATCGCGCTCGCCGCGATGTGGGCGTACGACCTCCACCTCTACACCACCGCCTATCTGACGCGGGAGCCGGTGCACGAGCTGTTCGCGATGCGCGGCGCGATCCTGTCGATGATCGTGCCTCTGTTCGCGCTCGCCAGCCGCCGCAACGCGAGCTGGAAGATGGCGCTGAGCCGCGCCGCGACCTTCCAGTCGCTCTCGCTCCTCGCCATCCTCGGCTACCTGATCGTGATGATGTCGGCCACGCGGGCGATGGAGTTCGTCGGCGGCGACTGGGCCAGGATCGGCCAGGTGGCGCTGATCTTCGCGATGACCGTGGCCGCCCTCATCCTGCTGCCCTCGGGCCGGGCTCGGGCCTGGGTGCGGGTGATCGTCGCCAAGCATTTCTTCGAGCATCGCTACGATTATCGAAGCGAATGGCTGCGCTTCACCCACACGATCGGCAAGGGCGGGGGCGTCGACGGCGGCCGGCTCGAGGAGCGGGTGGTGAAGGCGCTGGCCGACATTGCGGGCTCGCCCGGCGGCCTCCTCCTGATGCCGGACCAGCAGGGCCGGCTCACCCCCGCCGCGCGCTGGAACTGGCACCATGAGGCGGAGCCGGCGCGGGACGACGACGGCGCCTTCGCGCGCTTCCTCGCCGCCACCGCCCACGTCGTCGACTTTTCAGGACCCGCGCCGGGAGATCCGCAGCCGGCGCAGGAGCGGCCGCCGGTTCCCGCCTGGATCTCGGCGCTGCCGGAGCTCTGGGCGGGGGTGCCGCTGATCCACGGCGAGCGCCTCGTCGGCCTCGTCCTCCTCGACCACCCGCTGGTCCGCCGGCCGCTGGACTGGGAGGATTTCGACCTGTTCCGGACGGCCGGCATCCAGGCGGCGAGCTACCTCGCCGAAGCGCAGAGCCAGCAGGCGCTCGCCGACGCGCAGCGCTTCGACGAGTTCAATCGCCGCTTCGCCTTCATCATGCACGACATCAAGAACCTCGTCTCCCAACTCAGCCTCGTCGCGCGCAACGCCGAGCGGCACGCCGACAATCCCGAGTTCCGCGCCGACATGATCGCGACCCTCCAGAACTCCGTGAAGAAAATGCATGAGCTCCTCGCCCGCCTGTCCAACGGCAGCCGCCGCGATGCCGAGCCGCCGCGCGCCGTCCGCGTCGCCGCCGTCGCGGCGGCCGTCGCCGCCGGCAAGCGCCGCGCGCATCCGCTCCGCATCGCGGGCGAAAGCGAGCTTGTCGCACTCGCCGACCCGGGCCGGCTCGAGCAGGCGCTCGGGCACCTCGTCCAGAATGCGATCGACGCAAGCCCCGCCGGCGCTCCCGTCGCGATCGCATTCTCCCGCCGCGGCGCCGAGGCCGTGATCGAAGTCGCGGACGAAGGCGCCGGCATGTCGGCGGAGTTCGTGCGGACGCGGCTTTTCCAGCCTTTTGCTTCGACGAAGGAGACCGGCTTCGGCGTCGGCGCCTTCGAGGCGCGGGCGCTGGTCTCCGCCATGGGCGGCCGCATCGAGGTCGAGAGCCGCGAAGGCGAAGGCTCCCGCTTCACCGTCTTTTTACCGCTCGGCGAGCAAAGCCTCGCCCCTCAGCTCGAACGGATAAGCGCATGAGTTCGGACGCCAAGCCCAAATTGCTGATCGTCGAGGACGACGAAGGGCTGCAGCGCCAGCTGCGCTGGGCCTATGACGATTACGAGGTGCTCTGCGCCTCGGACCGGAAGGCCGCGATCGATCTCCTGCGCTCCGAGGAGCCGTCGGTGGTGACCCTCGACCTCGGCCTGCCGCCCGATCCGGACGGGGTCAGCGAAGGCTTCGCCACGCTCGAGACGATCCTGTCGCTCAAGCCGGAGACGAAGGTGATCGTCGCCTCGGGCCACGGTGCGCGGGAGAGCGCGCTTAGGGCGATCGCGTCCGGCGCCTACGATTTCTACCAGAAGCCGGTCGACATCGACCAGCTCGGCCTGATCGTCCGCCGCGCCTTCCAGCTCCACGGCATCGAGACGGAGAACCGCCGCCTCGAGAGCCATGTCGGCGAGGACCGGCGCGTGCTCGGGACGATGATCACGGCGGCGCCCGAGATGCTGAAGGTGTCGCGGACGATCGAGCGGGTGGCCAACGCCGACGTCTCGGTCATGCTGCTCGGCGCCAGCGGGACCGGCAAGGAGCTGCTCGCGCGCGGCCTCCACCGCGCCAGCCGGCGCTGCGAGGGCGCCTTCGTTGCGATCAACTGCGCGGCGATCCCCGAGAACCTGCTCGAAGCCGAGCTGTTCGGCTACGAGAAGGGCGCCTTCACCGGCGCGATCAAGACCATCGAGGGCAAGATCGAGCTCGCCCATGGCGGCACCCTGTTCCTGGACGAGGTGGGCGACATCCCGCTGCCGCTTCAGGTCAAGCTGCTGCGCTTCCTCCAGGAGCGGGTGATCGAACGCATCGGCGGCCGCAAGCCGATCGCCGTCGACACGCGCATCGTCTGCGCGACCCACCAGGACCTGCCGGCGATGATCCAGGCCGGCACCTTCCGTGAGGACCTCTATTATCGGCTCGCCGAGATCGTGGTGCGCATCCCGACGCTCGCCGAGCGGCACGGCGACGCGACCTTGCTCGCCAAGCACTTCCTCCACCTCTTCTCGCGCGAGATGAACCCGAACGTCCGCGGCTTCGCGGCCGACGCGCTCGGCGCGATCAACGACTGGAAGTGGCCCGGCAACGTCCGCGAGCTCGAGAACCGGATGAAGCGCGCGGTGATCATGGCCGACGGCAAGCTGATCACTGCCGAAGACCTCGATCTTGCGACGAGGACGCCGGACCAGCTGCCGATCAACCTCAAGGCGGCGCGCGAAGAGACGGATCGGCGGATCATCCGCCAGGCGCTTGCACGCACGGAGAGCAACATCTCCTCGGCGGCCCGGCTGCTCGGGATCAGCCGACCGACCCTTTACGACCTCCTCAAGCAATATGGGCTTCAGCCATGACCCGGAACCAGCATCTCCTCGCCGCCATCCTGCTCGCGGCCACCGCCGCCTGCTCCAACGCCGCCGCCGCGCCGACGCCGGAGGAATCCTACCGCCGCGGCATGGCCGCCCTGTCGCAGGGACAGCCGCGCACGGCCCGGGTCGAGTTCATGAACGCGCTCCAGGCGAACCCGCGCGATGCCCGCGCACGCGTCGCGCAGGTGCGCACCTATCTTCTCCTCGGCGACGGGGTGGCCGCGGAATCCGAGATCCGCCGTGCCCGCGAGGCAGGGGTC
>DASWMB010000217.1:0-5317 GCA_036399955.1 Allosphingosinicella sp.
CGATCGCCGTCTTCTTCGGCATCTCGCTGATCGCCGGACGCGAGCAGGGCTTTGCGGCACTCGGCGCCCTGCTGCTCGGGGTGATCGTCTCCGGCCTGTTCGTCGCCATCTCGATGACGTCGGGCGGCGGCGCCTGGGACAATGCCAAGAAATATATCGAAGACGGCAATCACGGCGGCAAGGGCTCGGAAGCCCACAAGGCCGCGGTGACCGGCGACACGGTCGGCGATCCCTACAAGGACACCGCCGGTCCGGCCGTCAATCCGATGATCAAGATCACCAACATCGTCGCCTTGCTCCTCCTCGCCGCGCTGGCGGCGGGCGGCGGCGCCGGCTGATCGCCGCTCTCATCGGCACGAAAGAGCCCGCCCGGCGCGATCCGGGCGGGCTTTTTTCTTGCGTTTACAACGAGCTGAGCCTCGGTTAGCCTTCCCTTCCGGTGGGGGGCCAAAGCGCTGTGAACAGGATCCTGAAGTGCGCCGTCGCGGCGGCCCTGGGCGTCGCCGCGATCGCGCGGGCCGCGGCCCAGCCGGTGCCGCCCCAGCGCGCGCCCGACTCCCAGTCCGCGCCGCGACAGCCCGCGGCAAGCCCGATCCCGCTCGAGACCTTCGCCGAGCTTCCCTTCTTCGACAGCCCCGTCCTCTCGCCGGACGGCACGCACGTCGCGGCGCGGATCCTGGTCGGCGAGGAGCAGCGGATCGGCATCTGGCGAATCGCGGCCGGCGAGCCGGTGGAGCAGCTGCGCAACTTCGCCGCCCCCGGCGTCGCCTCCTACCAGTGGGCCGGCAACGACCGCCTGCTGGTCAACGTCACCATGGTCGTCGTCGTCACCGCCTCGGTCACCCTGCCCATCGCGGTGCGCCGCGTCGCAAGCTACGAGATCGCCACCGGCGAGGCCCGGCCGCTCGAGGCGGGGCGCGGGCTTGCGAGCGACGTGATCTTCACCGATCCCGACGGACGCTATGTGCTCCTCTCGACCCCGCCCGCGGCTTTCTCCCCGCCGGCCGTCTACCGGGTCGATCTCGCCAGCGGCGCCGCGACGATGGTGCAGCCGAACCGCCGCGGCGTGCTGAGCTGGTTCGCCGACAGCGACGGGGTCGTCCGCGTCGGCGTCGACTATGGCGAGCGCCGGACCAAGATCTATTATCGCGCGGCGCCCGGAGCCGAGCTCCGCCTCGTCGATACCCAGCGCAACGTCCAGGACGACAGCGTCGTCGACATGGTCCGCTTCGTCGGCAACACCGAGCGCGGGATCATCGTCACCAATGCCGAGACCGGCCGCTTTGCCGTCTACCGCTACGACTTCGCCACCGATACGCGCGGCGAGGTCCTGTTCGAGCATCCCGAGGTCGACGTCACCACACCGATCCTCAATCCCGACGGCAGCGTCGACGGCGTCGCCTACGAGGACGACCGGCCGCGGCTGCGCTGGCTCAATCCCCAGCTCGCCGAGGTCCAGCGCTCGATCGACCGCACCTTTCCCGGCAAGACCAACATCATCGCGAGCCGCAGCCGCGACGGCAACAGGATGCTCGTCTTCTCGTCGGCCGCCGACGATCCCGGCACCTATTACGTCTACGACCGCGCCGCGCGGCGGATGGAGATTTTCGGCAGCCCGCTCGAGGGCCAGCACGAGATCCGCTTCGCACCGGTGCGGCCGGTCAGCTACCGCAGCCGCGACGGCCTCACCATCAACGGCTATCTGACGCTGCCGCCGGGGCGGCGCGAACGCGGGCTGCCGCTGATCGTCATGCCGCATGGCGGGCCGTTCCTGCGCGACAGCTGGCGCTTCGATCAGGACGTCCAGTTCCTCGCCAGCCGCGGCTATGCGGTGCTCCAGCCGAACTTCCGCGGCTCGACCGGCTATGGGAAGGACTTCGTCGCCGCGGGCTACGGCCAGCTCGGCGCCGGCATGATCGACGACATGGACGACGGTGTCGAATGGCTCGTCGGGCAGGGGATCGCCGACGCGTCGCGCGTCTGCATCATGGGCGCGTCCTATGGCGGCTATGCGGCGGTGTGGGCGGCGATGCGCAGCCCGCAGCGCTACCGCTGCGCCGTCAGCTTCGCCGGCCCGAGCGACCTGCGCTCGATGCTGAGCTACGACAGCAACGGCTACGTCCCGCGGCGCTACGTCCGCGCGCACCGCCAGCATATCCAGGGGGAGGAGCGGATCGACCTCGATGCGATCTCGCCGCTGCGCCAGGCGGCGCGCCTCACCGTGCCGCTGCTGATCGGCCATGGCGACAACGACGTCACCGTGCCCGCCGACCAGTCGCGCCGCCTGGTGAACGCCCTCACCCGCCGGCGCGCGGCCAATCTCGAATCCGTCTTCTACCCGAAGGCCGCGCACGGCTTCACCGTCCCCGAGGAGCGGATCGACTGGCTGCGGCGCGTCGAGGCATTCCTCGCGCGGCACAATCCGGCCGCCGAGCGGCCGGCGGCGCAGTGAGGACCCCGGCGCCGCTCTTTGCGCTCCTGGCGGCGGCGCTCGCCGTGCCGGCGCAGGCGCAGGAGGGCGGCTGGACTTCGGAGCGCGCGCTCGCGCGGGTGCGCGAGGAGGCGTGGCGCGCCTGCCGCGCGTTCCTGTTCGGCGACGTCGCTCGGCAGGGCGAAGCGCTCGCCGGACTGCGCCCGGGTTGCAGGCCGCGGCCGGCGCTCGCCCTGCGGATCGCGCAGGCTCTCGCCGCCCGGCCTGGGCACGAGGCGGCGGAAGGCTACCGGCTGCTCGCGGCGCTGCAGGGCCGCGGCATCGGCATCGCCCTGGACGAAGCGGCGGCGCGCGAGCACATGCGCCGGGCGTGGATGCTTCGCCCGTCCGTCGCGGCAACGCAGCCGTTCGGCAATGCGGGCGAGGCGAACGCCTGGCTCGCGCGCACCGACAGCATCGCCTTCCTCCGCCGCCATGGCGAGGGATCGGCCACGCCGCTGCTGCGCGCGCGGCTGGCGCGCGCGCTGCTCGTCCGCGGGTCGCCCGCCGACACGGCCGAGGCCCTCGCCATCCTCTCGGACGCCGCGCTCATCCTTCGCCTGCGCGACGCGGCGCGCCGCGACCTCGACGAGGAGGCGCCGCGCGAGGACCTTGCCTTCTTTGCCAGGCGCCGGCTCGAGGCGGCCGCAACGGACGAGGAGCGGCGCGAGGCGATCGCCTGGCTCGCCGACGCCGCCTTCGCGCCGGACTCGCCCTATCGCGACGGCTTCTTCCGCGCCGTGGCTGCCGCGAACGGCGGCGCTCCGCCGGCGACAATCCCGGGAGAGCAGCCGGCGATAAGCGAGCAGCTGCGCGCCCACTTCCTGGCGTTCGACTATCCGCCGTCGGCGATCAGGAGCGAGGAGCAGGGGCGCGTGGCGCTCCGCGGCCTCGTCGATCCGGGGGGGCGGCTGATCTTCACGGAGCCGGTCTCGCCCGGCCAGCCGCCGCGGCTCGTGGCGGGCATGCGGCGGCAGATCGCGCAGCGGTCGCTGCCGCGGCTCGAGCTTGGCGCGGCGAGGAGCGGCGCCTATGTCTGGATCGAGCTGCCGACACTCGGCTTCAGCCTGGTTGAATGAGCGCTCGCCTTCCCTTTTCGCGGCCGGGCCGTTAAAGCGGCGCGAACTTTTTCAATTGGAGACGCAGGGCTTTGGCCAAGGAAGAACTTCTCGAGATGCGCGGGCACGTGGTGGAGCTGCTCCCCAACGCAATGTTCCGCGTCCGTCTCGAAAACGATCACGAGATCCTCGGCCATACCGCGGGCAAGATGCGCAAGAACCGCATCCGCGTCCTCGTCGGCGACGAAGTGCTCGTCGAGCTCACGCCCTACGACCTCACCAAGGGTCGGATCACCTACCGCTTCAAATAAGCGGAAAGGGCGCGCATCATTCGGCTCGTCCTCGCCTCCGCCAGCCCGCGCCGGCTCGATCTCCTCGCCAGGATCGGGGTGACGCCGGACGAGGTCGCCCCCGCCGAGATCGACGAGACGCCGCTGAAGGGCGAGCTGCCCGTTGCTTATGCCCGTCGCATGGCCGCGGCCAAGGCCGCCGCAGTCGCGCGGCCGGACGCACTCGTCCTCGCCGCCGACACCGTCGTTGCCGCGGGCCGGCGCATCCTCCCCAAGACCGAGGACGAGGCGACCGCGCGCGCCGCGCTCTCGCTCCTCTCCGGCCGGCGCCATCGGGTCCTCTCCGCCGTCACCCTGGTCGATGCCGACGGCAAGGCCCGCCACCGGCTGTCGACCAGCATCGTCGCGTTCAAGCGCCTCTCGCCAGACGAGCTCGGCGCCTATCTCGCCGCCGGCGAGTGGCGCGGGAAGGCGGGCGGCTATGCGATCCAGGGCCGCGCGGAGGCGCTCGTCCGGAGGATCTCCGGCAGCCATTCGGGCGTCGTCGGCCTGCCTCTCTACGAGACGCGGGCGCTGCTCCGCGCCGCCGGCTATCCCCTTGGCTGAGTGGCTTTACGAGGCGGGGATCGGCGAGAACCGCGCAATCCTCGTCGAGGGCGACGACATCCTGGAAGCCGCGATCGAGCTGCCGGACGGGCTTCGCACCGGCACCGTCGTCGGGGCGCGGCTGGCGAAGATCCTCGTCCCCGGGCGGCGCGGCCTCGCCGCGCTCGACGGCGGCGGGGAAGCGATGATCGAGCCGCTTGCGCCGGCGCTCACCGAGGGCCGACGCCTCCGCGTCGAGATCGTCCGCGAGGCGATTCCGGAGCCGGGGCGGCCGAAGCTCGCCAGGGCGCGCGTCACCGACGCGGCGCCCGCGCCGGGGCCAAGCCTGTTCGAACGCCTCGGCCGCCCCCGGCTGCCCGGCCCGGTGGGGCCGGACCGCTTCGAGGAGGCGGGCTGGTCGGAGCTTCTAGAGGAGGCGATGACCGGCGAGATCGCCTTTCCGGGCGGCGCGCTGCGGATGAGCCTCACTCCTGCGATGACCCTGTTCGACGTCGACGGCGCGCTGCCGCCGAGTGAACTCGCGGCGGCAGGCGCGGCGGCCGCAGCGCGCGCGATCCGCCGCTTCGGCATCGGCGGCTCGATCGGGCTCGACCTGCCGACGGTGCCGGCCAAGGCCGAGCGGCAGGCCGCCGCAACTGCGCTCGACGCGATCCTCCCGCAGCCCTTCGAGCGGACCGGCGTCAACGGCTTCGGCTTCCTCCAGATCGTCCGCCGCCGCCAGCACCCGTCCATTCCGGAGCTGCTCCGCGGCGATCCCGCCGGCGCCGCCGCCCGGGCGCTGCTCCGCCGCGCCGAGCGTACTCCCGGTGCCGGCGAGCGGACGATCCGCGCCGCGCCGCCCGTGATCCGGTTCCTCGAGGCGAATCCGGACTGGATCGAGGAACTTCGCCGCC
>DASWMB010000218.1:0-2089 GCA_036399955.1 Allosphingosinicella sp.
CACGAACTGGCGTTGATCGATCTCACCGGCGAACTCCCCAGGATCAGCGCGCCGCTGACCGTGGTCTACGCAAACCTCGACACCGCCCGCCCCGCGACTGCGGACCGCATCTACGCCTCGGGCTATGCCAACCGGAGAGGCACCAAGCTCGTCCGCATCGACAATAGCGGCCACATGATCATGTACGATCAGCCGGCGAAATTCGCGGGCACGCTGAAGAGCTTCCTGGCCAACTGACCCCTCGAAAGGCGCGGAAGTTTCGTACTTGTCCCCGCTGAACAAATCCCCTCACTCACAGGCGGGGTTTTGATCGACAGAATCGATCACAGAAGATCCACGCTGCAAAGAGCCGGTTCGGAACATAGTATGAACACGGCTTCCGCGCAAGCGCCGATCCTGGAGCTCCAGCCCGCTCAGGGCGCCAGCACGGTATCGACCGCGTCAGGGAGCAGGTCCGGATAATCGAGCGTGAAGTGAAGGCCGCGGCTTTCCTGGCGGGTGAGGGCGGAGCGGACGATGAGGTCGGCGACTTCGACGAGGTTCCGCAGCTCCACCAGATCAGGCGTGACCCGGAAGTGGCCGTAATATTCCTGCGTTTCCTCGCGCAGCAGGTTCACGCGGTTGAGCGCGCGTTCGAGCCGCTTGGTGGTGCGGACGATGCCGACATAATCCCACATGAAGCGGCGGATCTCGCGCCAATTGTGCTGGACCACGACTTCCTCGTCGGAATCGGTGACGCGGCTTTCGTCCCAGGGACGGATCGGCGGCGGCGGCGGCAGGTCGCCGAGCCGCGCGTTGATGGCCTCGGCCGCCGCGACGCCGAAGACGAGGCATTCGAGCACAGAGTTGGAAGCGAGGCGATTGGCGCCGTGGAGGCCGGACTGCGTCACTTCCCCCGCCGCATAGAGCCCCTCCACGTCGGTCGCGCCGTCGAGGTCCACGACGACGCCGCCGCACGTATAATGCGCTGCCGGGACGACCGGGATCGGCTCCTGAGTGATGTCGATGCCGATGTCCGGCGCGGCGAGGCGCGCGGCGATGGTCGGGAAGTGGGCGCGGACGAAATCCGAATCGCGGTGCGAGATGTCGAGATGGACGAAGTCGATGCCGAGCCGCTTCAGCTCGTGATCGATGGCGCGGGCGACGATGTCGCGCGGCGCCAGCTCCGCGCGCTCGTCGAACCCCGGCATGAAGCGATGCCCCGTGCCGGGGATGGTGAGCCGCCCGCCTTCGCCGCGCATCGCCTCGGTGATCAGGAAGTTCTTGACCTCGGGGTTGAACAGGCAGGTCGGATGGAACTGGGCGAACTCCATGTTGGAGACGCGGCAGCCCGCGCGCCAGGCCATGGCGATGCCGTCGCCGGTCGAGCCCCTCGGGTTGGTCGAATAGAGCCAGGCGCGGCTTGCGCCGCCGGTGGCGAGGATGGTCGCCCGGGCGGTGATCAGCTCGACCCTGCCGCTGGCGCGGTCGAGGGCATAGAGGCCCCAGACCCGCTTCTCGCCGGAGCCGGCGACCGTGTGGCGGCCGGTGACGAGGTCGATCCCGATCATGTCCGGGATGAGGCTGATGTTGCGATGCTCGCGCGCCGCCTGCTCGAGCGCCTGCTGGACGGCGCGGCCGGTCGCGTCGGCGACATGGACGATCCGCCGGTGGCTGTGCCCGCCCTCGCGGGTGAGGTGCCAGCCGGCCTCGGCGCCGCGGTTGAATGGAACGCCGAGCGCCGCCAGCCGCTCGATTGCCGCCGGCGCGCGGCCGACGACGAACTCGACCGTCTCGCGCCGGTTGAGCCCGGCACCCGCCGCGATCGTGTCCTCGACATGGCTTTCGAACGTGTCCCCCGCCTCGAGCACCGCGGCGATGCCGCCTTGCGCCAGAGCGGTCGAGCCGCCCGCGACGCTGCCCTTGGCGAGCACGCCGACACGCAGGGAAGGATCGAGCGCGAGCGCAGCGGAGAGGCCGGCGGCTCCGGAGCCGATGACGAGGACGTCGTAGTGGGCCGCCGTCACCGTGGAGACCCCTCCCCCCGTTCGGGCTGAGCCCGTCGAAGCCCTGCCCTTCTCAGCGTCCGGCCCGTACGCAGGACACCGCT
>DASWMB010000219.1:0-12701 GCA_036399955.1 Allosphingosinicella sp.
ATCACCCAGGAGACCCAGGACGCGCGCCTGCGCGCCCGCATCGAGCATCCCTGGAAGCGCTGGAAGGTGACGCCGGACGACTTCAGGAACCGCGCGAAGCGCGCCGCCTATATCGCTGCGATCGAAGAGATGTTCGAGCGCACCCATACGCCCGAAGTGCCCTGGCACGTAATCGACGGCAACAACAAGAAGGCGGCGCGGATCGCCGCGCTGACGATCGTGGCGGACGCCCTGGAGCGCGCCTGCCCGCCCGATCCGCCGCCGGTCGACCCCGAGGTGGAGCGGCTGGCGAAGGAGGCGTTCGGATAGGATCTGGATGCGAAGCGCGCGGTATCGCCTCCGTTCGGCCTGAGCTTGTCGAAGGCCTGCCCTTCCTACTCGCCGGGCGCACGAAAAAGGACAGGGCTTCGACAAGCTCAGCCCGAACGGGGAAACCCGCACGGAAACCTCCGCCCTCGCCGCCGTTTATTCCCGAACAAGCCTCGCGGAGCACGCATATGCCCCTCTATCACGGCACTTCGCCCACCGTCCGCTCAGTGTTCGTCACCGGGCTGCAGAACGCCCATGCCGTCGAGCAGCAGGCGCTGAGCCTGATCGACCGGCAGCTCGACCGGCTGGTGCGCTATCCGGAGATCGCCGACCGGCTGCGCGCGCACCGGGTGGAGACCGAAGCGCAGATGCGACGGCTGGAAGAGATCCTCCACAGCCTCGACGAAAGGCATTCGGGGTGGCGGGACGCGGCGATGTCGCTGATGGGCAATATCGCCGCTTTGTCGAACAGCATGGCCGGCGACGAGGTGCTGAAGAACCATATCGTCAACCACGCCTTCGAGAATTTCGAGATCGCGACCTACACCTCGCTGATCGCGCTCGCGGATGCGGGCGACTTCGCGAGCGCCGCGCCGCTGCTGCGCGCCAGCCTCGCCGAAGAGGAGCGGATGGCGCTATGGGTGCGCGAGAGCCTGACCGGGCTGACGCTCAAATATGTCGGCCTTCGCAGCGAGGGGCGGCAGGCCGGCCACTAGCCGCCAAGTCCCGGCCCAACCCCCTGTTTCGCAGCGGTAATTAGCGCTGGCCGCGGCGCTCGCTCTCGTGCAATATGGCCGGCGAGCCATGGAGCGCCCCTTCAGCCTCTACTCGGTCCTCAGGGTCCCGCCCGGCGCCCCGCCGGCGGCGATCGAAGCGGCCTATCGCTCGCTGATGAAGCGCCACCACCCCGACCATGCGGGCCCCGATTCGTCCGGGCGCGCGGCCGAGATCAACGCGGCCTTCTCCGTCCTGCGCGATTCCGGGCGCCGCGCCGCCTACGACCGCGGCGAGCACAAGCGCCAGCGCGCGATCGACGGGATCGCGTTCGCCCGCTGGGCGCGGCGACGCCGGTTCGTGCGCGTGGGCGCCCTTGCCGCGGCGGCCCTGCTCGTCGGCGCCGGCGTTCCGCTCGCCCTCAACTGGTACAATGGCGGCATCGTGCCGGAGCGCAGCGCCGCCATCCTGGTCGCAGCGCCCGTGCAGGCCGCGGCCGCCGAGGCTCCGGCCGCCGAGGCACCGGCCGATCCGGACCCGATCGAGCGTGTCGCCGATTTCCTCTCCGCCGCCGCCAAGCGCCGTCCGGTCGCCGTCGAAGCTGCGCCGCCCAAGCCGCCCGAGCTCGCCGAGGCGCCGGCGGCGCGGGCGCCCGGTGCCGAAACGCGGGCGATGCTGCGCCGGGCCGCGCCTTCGCCCCGGCCGCAGCGGCGGCCGGCGCGCGACGAGCGCGACTTTCTGGAACGCGAGGGCTTCATCTACTGAGCGGCGGCGCCGCTCCTCGTCACCTTCGGCAGGGAATCGCGCAGGGCTCAGCCGTCGTCGCGGCACGCTCGCGCCGGCGCTCGCCCAGCGCCCGCTCGACCCGCGCCGCGAAATCGCGCTCGCTGCGCTGGTAGCCGCGCGCCTCCAGACAGTCATAGGCCCGGTAGAGCGCAGCGACCGGATCCATCCAGTAGCGCCCGTTGGCGGTCGCGGTGCAGGAATCGACGTCGGCCTGCATCTCGGCCGCCGTCTTGGTGGGATGATAGACATTGGCGGTGCAGGCGGGCAGGGCGGCGACAGCGGCGGCGGCCGATAAAAGGAAAAGCTTCATCGCTGGCCTCGGCTACGGTCGTTCGCCGTTCTCGCATCGGCTACGGGCGGGCGCAAGACGACCCGTCGCGATCTGCCTCCGCTTCCCTCTCGACGGGCGGCGCCGCAGCCGCCAAGGTGGGCGCTGACAGCGAAAGGGGGCGATGTGAAGAGCTGGAACGCGCGCAAGGCGATCGTCGCCGACGAGGACCTGGCTCCGGAGCACAGGCTGACGCGGAGCCTGGGTTGGCCGCACCTCGTCGCTCTCGGCGTCGGCGCGATCGTCGGCACCGGGATCCTCACCCTCATCGGGGTCGGCGCTGCGAAGGCGGGTCCGTCCGTGATCCTGTCCTTTGCGATCGCCGGCATCATCTGCGCCGCCGCGGCGCTGGCCTATGCCGAGATGGCGACGATGATCCCCGCATCCGGCAGCGCCTATACCTACACCTATGTCGTCATCGGCGAGCTCCTCGCCTGGGTCGTCGGCTGGAGCCTGATCCTCGAATATTCGCTGGTGGTGAGCGCGGTCGCGGTCGGCTGGTCCGGCTATGCCGCCGGCTTCATGGAATGGCTCGGCGCGCCGCTGCCGGCGGCTCTGATCGCGGGGCCTGCGCTCGGCGGAATCGTCAACCTGCCGGCCGTTTTCATCATAGCCGTCGTCGCCGGTCTGCTGATGCTCGGCACGCGCGAGAGCGCAACGCTCAATGCCGTGCTGGTCGCGGTCAAGATCGTCGCCCTGATCGTTTTCGTCGCGGTCGCCCTCCCTTATTTCGACGCGGCGAATTTCGAGCCGTTCATGCCGAACGGCTTCGGCAAATCGGGCCCGCCCGGCAGCGAGGTGGGCGTCATGGCGGCGGCGGCGATCATCTTCTTCGCCTTTTACGGCTTCGATGCGATCGCGACGGCCGCGGAGGAAGCGAAGGACCCGGGCCGCGACCTCGCCATCGGCATCGTCGGCTCGATGCTCGTCTGCGTCGCCATCTACATGGTGGTCGCCGCCGCCGCGATCGGGGCGCTTGCTTATGGCCGGTTCGCCAACAGCCCGGAGCCGCTCGCGCTGATCCTGCGCGAGCTCGATCAGCACTGGGCGGCGGGCTTCCTCGGCATCTCCGCCGTGGTCGCGCTGCCGACCGTGATCCTCGCCTTTTTCTACGGCCAGAGCCGGATCTTCTTCGTCATGGCCCGCGACCGGCTGCTGCCGCCGACGCTGGCGCGCGTCTCGAGTCGCGGCTCGCCCGTACGGATCACCCTGTTCACAGCGATCGTGGTCGCGATCCTTGCCGGGCTCATCCCGCTCGACCAGCTCGCCGCGCTCGCCAATGCGGGCACGCTGACGGCGTTCATCGCCGTGTGCGTCTGCATGCTGATCATGCGGCGCCGCGCCCCGGAGGCGCCGCGCCGCTTCAGGACGCCGCTGGCCTGGCCGGTCGGCATCGTCGGCATCCTCGGCTGCGCCTACCTTTTCTACAGCCTCCCGCAGACGACGCAGCTCTACTTCCTGGCCGCCCATGTCCTCGGGCTGGCCATCTATCTGCTCTACGGCGGCCGCCGCAGCGCCGCCGGCGACGTCAGGCGGGGCTGAACTCGCCGCTCGCTTCGTCGAGGAGGTGGAGGACCCCCTCGGCGATCGAGAAGAAGGCGCCGTGGAGCGCGAGACGGCCGTCCGCCTCGCGCTCGGTGACGAAGGGGAAGGTCCGGAGGTTGCGGAGCGAGGTGCGAACGCCCTCCAGCTCCATGGCGCGGAAGGCGGGGCGCTCCCAGTCCGCATCGCCATGCGCGCTGCGCACCTTCGCCCGCGCCTCCTCGAGAAGCTCGATCCAGTCGGCGATGAAATGCCCCTCGCCGTGCGGCGCATCGTCGAACTGGCCGGTGAGCGCCGCCGCGCAGCCGCCGCAGAAGCCGTGCCCGAGCACGATCACCTCCTCGACCTGGAGCTGCGTCACCGCGAACTCCAGCGCGGCCGAGACGCCGTGCCGCCCCGCGCTGGTCTCGTAGGGCGGAACGAGGTTGGCGACGTTCCTGACGACGAAGATCTCGCCGGGCCGGACGTCGAAGATCTGCGCCGGGTCGACGCGGCTGTCCGAGCAGGCGATCACCATCACCTTCGGGCTCTGCCCTTCGGCAAGCTCGGTCCAGCGGTCGCGCTCGCGGCTCCAGCCGGTCTCGCGGAAGCGCCGATATCCGTCGATCAGGTCGTTGAGCTTGGTCATGCGTCTCCTCCCGGCCCGAGCCGGCCCCGTTCGGGCTGAGCTTGTCGAAGCCCTGCATTCCTTCAGCCGGCGCGAGTAGAAAAAGGACAGGCCTTCGACAAGCTCAGGCCGAACGGACGATGTGTTGTTATGCACGCGCACCGTCGCTATCTGCGCGCCATGACCGACATCGCCGCCGCTCCCTCTATCGCCGCGCCGAAGCAGCGCAAGCCGGACTGGATCCGGGTCAAGGCGCCGACCAGCGTCGGCTTCGCGGAGACGAAGAAGCTGATGCGGCGATTGAACCTCGCCACAGTCTGCGAGGAGGCGGCCTGCCCGAATATCGGCGAGTGCTGGACCAAGAAGCACGCGACGGTGATGATCCTGGGCGACACCTGCACGAGAGCCTGCGCCGTCTGCAACGTCAAGACCGGCATGCCGCGGGCGGTCGATCCCCTCGAGCCCGAGCATGTCGCCGTCGCCGCCGCGGAGCTCGGGCTTGAGCATATCGTCGTCACCTCGGTCGACCGCGACGACCTGCCCGACGGGGGCGCGAGCCAGTTCGTCAAGGTGATCGAGGCACTGCGGCGCAACACGCCGAGGACGACGATCGAGATCCTGACGCCCGATTTCAGGAACAAGCCGCAGGCGGCGGTCGAGACGATCGTCGCCGCGCGGCCGGACGTCTACAACCACAATCTCGAGACGGTGCCGCGGCTCTATCCGACGATCCGCCCCGGCGCCCGTTATTACGCCTCGCTGCGCCTCCTCGAGAGCGTCAAGCGGCACGATCCGACGATCTTCACCAAGTCCGGCCTGATGACCGGGCTCGGCGAGGAGCGGCTCGAGGTCCATCAGGTGATGGACGACATGCGCTCGGCCGACGTCGATTTCCTGACCATGGGCCAGTATCTCCAGCCGACGCCGCGCCACGCCAAAGTGCAGGAGTTCACGCCGCCGGCGGCGTTCGCGGCCTATGCGGCAATTGCGCGGGCCAAGGGCTTCCTGCTGGTCGCGGCCAGCCCGCTCACCCGCTCGAGCTACCATGCCGGTGACGATTTCGCGAAGATGCGCGCGGCAAGAGAGGCAAAGCTTCTGCGCGAAGCGCGCTGACCTTCGTTCGTCCCGAGCGTAGTCGAGGGGCGCAGGTGATGACTCGGAGCCGCGCGCCTCGACTACGCTCGGCACGAACCGGGTCTGTTTGCGTTTCAAAGTTCAGGAGCGATTGACGAGCGATGCCGCGCCATACCGAGACGAGGAACATCTGCTACTCGCCCGAGCAGATGTTCGACATGGTGGCCGATGTCGGCCGCTATCAGGAGTTCCTGCCCTGGGTGGCGGCGACGCGGGTGCGCTCGGACAGCCCGAACCTGATGATCGCCGACCTCGTCGTCGGGTTCAAGGCGATCAAGGAGACCTTCACCTCGAAGGTCACCAAGGAGCGGCCGTCGAGCCTCACCGTCGATTATATCGAGGGGCCGCTCAAATATCTCCACAACAGCTGGAGCTTCGAGCCCGACGGCAGGGGCGGCACCAGGATCCACTTCTGCGTCGACTTCGCCTTCAAGTCCCGAATCTTCGAGAGCCTGGCGGGCCAGATGTTCGACCGGGCGCTGAGGCGCATGATCGGAGCCTTCGAGACGCGTGCGCACGAGCTCTACGGCGACTGCCCGGGCGGGAGCAGCAGCTCGAGCGCGCACAGCGCCGCCTGAAGGCGGACACCGCCGCGGCCCGTGTCGCCGAAGTCGCGCTGGTCGGCGACGATCTCCTTCGGGTTCTCGCCGCGCAGGGCGCGTGCGAAGACGACCGTCCCCACCGGCTTCCTCTCGCTGCCGCCGCCCGGGCCGGCGATGCCGGTGATCGCCACCGCCACGTCGGCTTTCGTGCGCGAGAGGGCGCCCTGCGCCATCCCCCAGGCGACGGCGATCGAGACCGCGCCGAAGGTGTCGAGAACGTCCTCGCTGACGCCGAGCAGCGCCATCTTCATCTCGTTCGAATAGGTGACGTAGCCCGCCTCGAACACGTCGGACGAGCCGGCGACCTCCGTCAGCGCCGCGCAGACGAGGCCCCCGGTGCAGCTCTCGGCGACGGCGATCCGCCGGCCGGCGGCGCGGTTCGCCTCGACGACCTTGCGCGCCGCCTCGACGAGCTCTTCGGGAAGGCAGAAGTCGCGGCGTTCGCTCATTCCCGGCAGATCGGCGGCCCGTCGTCGGCAGATTGCGCCATGGCGACGCCGAGCGCGGCGCCGATCGCCTGAGCGACGTTGGCGGTCGGGAGCGGCGCCAGCGCCTCCAGCATCTCGCTCGCCCCGCGGCACTGGGCGGCGTCGAGGCCGGCGGTGAGGCCGGCGGCGAAGGTCGAGATCATCGTTTCCTGGTCGGCGCCCTGGGCCAGCGACTGGCCGGTGAGCTGGAGCACCATCGCGACGGCGCTGGCGCGCGAGGCGGCGGTGTCGGTGCGGAGCCGCTCCGCCAGCGCGCGCGAGCCGCTGCCGAGGAAGGCGGCGGCGGGAAGGTGGGCGCGGCAGGACGCGGCCGCCGAATCGATCAGCGAGGGAACGAGCGCCGTCGCCATCTGCGCGGCCTGCGGACGCGGGATGCACTGGTCCTGGGCAAAGGCCGGCTGGGCCGAGAGGAGCAAGGCAGCGGTAGCGGCGGCGAACGTCTTCATAGATCCTCCAGGATGCGCACCGTGGCGACCGCCTGGGCGGCGATGCCTTCGCCCCGGCCGGTGAAGCCGAGCTTTTCCGTGGTCGTGGCCTTGATGCTAACCCCTTCAAAAGGAAGGCGCAACAGCGCCGCCACTCGCCGGCGCATCGCCTCTCGGTGTGGACCGATGCGCGGCGCTTCGCAGATCAATGTCACATCGACATGGTCGATCCGCCCGCCGCACGCCTCGGCCAGCGCCCGCGCATGCTCCAGGAACAGCGAGGAGGGGGCGCCGCGCCACTGCGGGTCCGACGGCGGGAAATGGTCGCCGATGTCACCGGCACCGATCGCTCCGAGGATCGCATCGGTGAGGGCGTGGAGGACGACATCCGCGTCGGAATGACCCTTGAGGCCCCGCGCGTGAGGGATAAGCACGCCGCCCAGCCACAGCTCCTCGCCGGCGGCGAAGGCGTGCACGTCAAAGCCGAGGCCGGTGCGTGAGACGAGGCGGCCGGCGAGCCGCTCCTCGGCGCGGGCGAAGTCCTCCTCGAAGGTGAGCTTGTCCATCGCGGGATCGCCCGTGACGGTGGCGACCTCCATCCCGGCGGCGCGGGCGACCTGCGCGTCGTCGGTAGCCGGGCCGCCGGACCAGGCGCGGTGGGCGGCGAGGATCGCCTCGAAGCGGAAGGCCTGCGGGGTCTGGACGCGGACCAGCCCGGAGCGATCCACCGTGTCGCCGAGCGCGGCCTCGGCGCGGGCCAGCGTGTCGGCGACCGGCAGCACCGGCACCGCGCCGTCGTGCGTCTCCAGCGCCTCGAGGAGCCGCCCCGCCACTTCACGCGGAAGGAAGGGGCGCGCCGCATCGTGGATCAGGATCTCGTCGGCTCCGCCGGCGGCGGCGATCGCCTCCAGGCCGGCCCGTACCGAATCCTGCCGCTCCGCGCCGCCTACGACCGGCGAGGGGAGGGCGAGCCCTTCCGCCGCTTCCTCATAGAGCGACTCCTGGCCCGCGCCGATCACCACCCGGACGTCCTCGATCCCGGCTCGGCGGAGGTGGCGGACGGCATGGGCGAGCACGCAGCTGCCGCCGATCTTGCGATATTGCTTCGGCGTTCCGCCGCCGGCCCGGCTGCCGCTCCCGGCGGCGACCAGCAACGCGACGATGTTCCGGTCCGAGCCCATGGTCCGCCGCCTAGCCGAGCCGAACCTTGCCCGCCAGCGCCTTTGCCCTTATCTCGCGCCCTCCCATGACAGAGCTGAAGTCCATCCAGATCGGCCCCGTCCGAATAAAAGCGCCGGTGATCCTGGCGCCGATGACCGGCGTCACCGACCGGCCGTTCCGGCGGATCGTCAAGCGCTACGGCGCCGGCCTCACCGTCACCGAGATGATCGCCAGCCAGGCGATGATCCGCGAGACCCGCCAATCGCTCCAGAAGGCGGCCTGGGATCCGATCGAGGATCCGGTCTCGATGCAGCTCGCCGGCTGCACGCCCGCCGAGATGGCCGAGGCCGCGAAGCTCAACGAGGACCGCGGCGCGGCGATCATCGACATCAACATGGGCTGCCCGGTCAAGAAGGTCGTCAACGGCGATGCCGGCTCCGCTTTGATGCGGGACCTGAAGCTCGCGGCGCAGATCATTGATAAGACGGTGAAGGCCGTCAAGGTGCCGGTGACGCTCAAGATGCGAATGGGCTGGGACCATGCTTCGCTCAACGCCCCCGAGCTCGCCCGCATCGCGCAGGATCTCGGCGCACGGATGATCACCGTCCACGGCCGCACCCGCAACCAGATGTACAAAGGCGAGGCCGATTGGGCCTTCGTCCGCAAGGTGAAGGACGCCGTCTCCGTGCCGGTCATCGTCAACGGCGACATCTGCTCGGTCGACGACGCGAAGACGGCGCTGGAGCAGTCGGGCGCCGATGGCGTCATGATCGGCCGCGGCGCCTATGGCCGTCCGTGGCTGCTCGGGCAGGTGATGCACTGGCTAGAGACCGGCGTCCGCCTGCCCGATCCGGCAATGGACGAGCAATATGCCGTCGTCTGCGAGCAATATGAGGCGATGCTCGGGCATTACGGGCCGGAGAACGGCGTCAACATCGCCCGCAAGCATGTCGGCTGGTACACCAAGGGCCTTCACGGCTCGGCCGAGTTCCGCAACGCCTTCAACAAGGAGGCGGAGCCGGCGCGCGCCAAGGCGATGCTGCACGACTTCTACGCCCCATGGCTGTCGAAGGCCGCCGCCTGACGCGACCGGCGCGCTCTCCCATGCGGCGAGTCGAGCACATGTACTGTGTTCTTTTTGCCACAACATTGTGCTAGAGACACAGGGTGAACGCCGAAACACAGATCAAGGCAGATGTGCGGCCGCGCTGGCGGCGCCGCGTCTCCGTCGTGCTGCGCCGCAGCCGGCTCGTGCCGCTGATCGAGCTGGCGACGTTGGCGGCGCTGATCGCGATGATGACGGTGAGCTATCTCGTCGTCACCGACCAGCGGCCCGAAGCCTTCCTGACGCCGCCGATGGTCGCCGCTTTGCTGGTGGCGAACCTCGCCCCGGCGATGGGGCTGATGGTGCTGCTCGCCCGGCGCCTGGCGATGCGCCGGGCCTCTCGGTCCCAGATCGGGGGGAAGGGGAGGCTCCACGTCCGCCTCGTCGCCCTGTTCTCGGTGATCGCGGCGGTGCCGACGCTGCTCGTCGTCATTTTCGCCTCGCTCCTGTTCCAGCTCGGCGTCCAGTTCTGGTATTCCGAGCGGGCGAACACCGTGCTCGAGAGCGCACGCAACGTCGCCCAGCTCTACGTCGAGGAGCATAAGGAGCGGATCACGCGAGAGGTGATCGCGATGGGCGGCGACGTCGTCGCCAACGTCAACGATTTCGGGCTCGACACGGAGCTCTTCCTGCAGAGCCTGTTCGCGCAGGTCGTCACCCGCGACCTTACCGAGGCGGCGATCATCACCGTCGGCGCGCGCGGCCAGATGCAGACCGTGGCGATGGTCAACCTCGACGAGCGTCCGGTCGAGCAGCGCCTGCCGCCGCAGGTGCTGAACTCGCTGCGCAGCGGCGAGCCGCGCGTCGTCACCGATGCCGGCGACCGCGTCGAGGCGGTGATCAAGCTCGACCCGGAGGAGGAGATCTACCTCTACATCTCGCGGCGGATGAACGAAGCGGGCATCCGCCAGATGGAGGAGGCGCAGAGCGCCGCCAGCGAGTACCAGCGCACGCTCGGCCGCTCGCGGACGCTTCAGCTCAACTTCAACGCCATCCTGCTCGGCGTCTCGCTGCTGATCGTCGGCATCTCGATCTGGATCGCGCTGCAGTTCGCCGACCGGCTGGTTCGCCCGGTCGGCAACCTCCTCGACGCCGCCCGCCGCGTCACCGCCGGTGACCTTTCGGCGCGGGTGCCGGCCTCGCGCGTCCACGACGAGGTCGGGACGCTCGGCAACGCCTTCAACCGGATGACGCGACGGCTGGAGGAGCAGACGGGGGCGCTGGTCTCCGCGAACCGGCAGCTCGACAGCCGCCGGGCCTTCATCGAGGCGGTGCTCTCCGGCGTCACCGCAGGCGTGGTCTCGGTCGACGACGGGCATGCGATCCGGCTGATCAACAGCTCGGCCGAAGCGCTGCTCCGCACCGGCAGCGAGAGCCCGATCGGCCGCAAGCTCTCGGATCTGGCGCCCGAGCTCGATCGCCAGCTCGAGGCGGAGGACCGGGAGGAGATCATCCAGCTGGCGCTGCGCGGCGAGACGCGGACGCTGGCGGTGAAGACGGTGAAGGTCGAGGGCGGGCACGTCCTCACCTTCGACGACATCACCGACCAGCTGATCGATCAGCGCCGCGCCGCCTGGTCGGACGTCGCCCGCCGCATCGCCCACGAGATCAAGAACCCGCTGACCCCGATCCAGCTCGCCGCCGAGCGGCTCCAGCGGCGCTACGGCGGGGAAATCACGTCGGATGCGCCGACCTTCGAGCGTCTCACCGGCACGATCGTGCGCCAGGTCGGCGACCTCAGGCGGATGGTCGACGAATTCTCCTCCTTCGCGCGCATGCCCAAGCCCGTCTTCCGCGACGAGGCGGTGACCGAGATCGCGCGCCAGGCCGTGTTCCTCCACGAGGTTGCGCACCCGGACGTCGAGTTCGTGCTCGAGGCGCCCGATCCGTCGCCGATGCTCGTCTGCGACCGTCGGCTGCTCGGCCAGGCCTTGACCAACGTCGTCAAGAACGCGGTCGAGGCGATCCAGCAGAAGCGCGAGGAGCGCGGCCAAAGCGGGGAAGAGGGGGTGCCGCACGAGCGCGTCTCCGTGCGTATCCTGGAAACCGGCGGCGAGCTCTCCATCGAGGTGCTGGACAGCGGCATCGGCCTTCCCGCCAACCGCAATAACCTCACCGAGCCCTATATGACGACGCGCGCCAAGGGCACCGGCCTCGGCCTCGCCATCGTCAAGAAGATCGTCGAGGAGCATTTCGGCCGCATCGAGTTCGAGGATGCGGCGGAAGGCGGGACTCGCGTCCGCATCGTGTTCGACGCGGCGGCGCTGAGCCGGCTCGGCAGCGGCTCGAAATTTCCTGAAGAACAAGCAGCAGGTGGTTGAATAGAATGGCCCTGGACATCCTCATTGTCGACGACGAGCAGGACATTCGCGATCTCGTCGCGGGAGTCCTCGAGGACGAGGGCTATTCACCGCGCACCGCCGCCGGCAGCACAGAGGCGCTCGCCGCACTCGCCGACCGGCGGCCGTCGCTGATCCTGCTCGACGTCTGGTTGCAGGGCTCCAAGCTCGACGGGCTCCAGCTCCTCGAGGAGATCAAGCGGCGCGACCCGAGCCTGCCGGTGCTGATGATCTCGGGCCACGGCAATCTCGACACCGCCGTCGCCGCCATCCGCCAGGGCGCCGTCGACTTCATCGAGAAGCCGTTCGAGGCCGGCCACCTCCTCCATCTCGTCGCCCGTGCGACCGAGACGGACCGTCTGAGGCGCGAGAATGAGAGCCTGAGGCAACAGATCGGCCAGGAGATGGAGCTGACCGGCTCCAGCGTCCCGATCAACAATGTGCGCGCGACGCTGAAGCGCGTGGCGCCGACCGGCAGCCGCGTCCTGATCACCGGCCCGGCCGGCGTCGGCAAGGAAGTCGCCGCCCGGCTCCTCCACAACTGGTCGCCGCGGGCGCGCGGGCCGTTCGTCGTCGTCAGCGCCGCCCGCATGACCCCGGAGCGGGTCGAGGAGGAATTGTTCGGAGTGGAGGAGGGGGGCGAGCTCGCACGGCCCGGTCTCCTCGAGCAGGCCCATGGCGGAACGCTCTTCCTCGATGAGATCGCGGACATGCCGATCCCCGCCCAGGCCAAGATCCTGCGCGTGCTCACCGACCAGAGCTTCAACCGGGTCGGCGGGCAGCGCATGGTCAAGGTCGACATGCGCGTCGTCTCCTCGACGGCACGGACGCTGTCCGAGGAGATCGCCGGCGGCCGCTTCCGGGAGGACCTCTTCTACAGGCTCAACGTCGTGCCCGTACACCTGCCGGCGCTTTCCGACCGGCGCGAGGACATACCGGAGCTCGTCTCCCGCTTCGCCGCGCGCTATGCGGCCGAGCAGCGCCTGCCGACGCCCGAATTCTCGCCGGACGCGATCGCGGCCCTCCAAGCCTATGACTGGCCCGGCAACGTCCGCCAGCTGCGTAACGTGATCGAACGCACCATTATCCTCGCCCCGGCGGCGCGGGTGGGGCAGATCGAGATCGACATGCTGCCTCCCGAGATCCTCAACGAGCAGGCGC
>DASWMB010000220.1:0-4930 GCA_036399955.1 Allosphingosinicella sp.
GCGACGCTCGGCGACAGCGACTATGCCCGCTATCTGCGCCGCCGCGTCCGGGAGATGGCAGCTGGCTGAGGCGCGGCGGACGGTCCTCGTCACCGGCGGCGCGGGCTTCATCGGCAGCGCCGTCTGCCGCCATCTCGCCTCGAGCGGACGCTGGTGCGTCGTCAACGTCGATGCGCTCACTTATTGCGGCAGCCTCGCGGCCCTGGACGAGATCGCGGAGGAGGACGCCTACAGCTTCCACCGGGCCGACATCCGGGATGAGGAGGCGATGCTGGCGATCATGCGGCGCGAGCGGATCGATGCCGTGATGCACCTCGCGGCGGAGACCCATGTCGACCGGTCGATCGCCCGCTCCGCGCCGTTCGTCGAGACCAACGTCCTCGGTACGGCGCGGCTGCTCGACGCGTGCTTGCGCTACCGCGACTCGCTGCCCGTCGAACTCCAGGCGCCGTTCCGCTTCCACCATGTCTCGACGGACGAGGTGTTCGGCGACGCAGGCGCGGACGGGGCGGCGTTCAGCGAAACGACGCCTTATGCCCCGTCCTCGCCTTATGCGGCGTCGAAGGCGGCGTCGGACCATCTCGTCCGCGCCTGGCACCGTACCTACGGTTTGCCCGTGGTCCTTTCCAATTCGACCAACAGCTACGGCCCCTGGCAATATCCGGAAAAGCTCATCCCGCTGATGATCGGCCATGCGATCGAGGAGCGGCCGATGCCGGTCTATGGCGACGGCGGCAACGTGCGGGACTGGCTGTTCGTCGAGGACCATGCGCGCGCGCTCGAGCGGGTGCTGGCAGACGGGGCCGTGGGGGAGACCTACATCGTCGGCGCGCGCAGCGAGCGGAGCAATGTCGAGGTGGTCGAGCGGATCTGCGACCTCATTGACGCGCGGCGGCCGCTCGGATCGGGAGCTTCGCGGCGCTCGCTGATCGCCTTCGTCGAGGACCGGCCGGGGCACGACCGCCGCTACTCGGCCGACCCGTCCAAGATCGAGCGGGAGCTCGGCTGGCGCTCGGAGGTGGGCTTCGAGCAGGGGCTGGCGCGGACGGTCGACTGGTACCTCGCGAACGAGGGCTGGTGGCGGCCGCTGCTTCAGACCCAGTAGGAGACGCGGTGGCGGAAGCGGGCGAAGGCGAGGGCCGCGACGGCACCGCCGACGACGGTGACGCCGATCGCCATGGGCCACGAGGCGGGCGCCGGCGCGGTGCCGAGGAGCGGCGCGCGGACGATGTCGATGAAGGCGAAGATCGGGTTCGCGGTCGCGATCCAGCCGACCCGCTCCGGGAGCGCCGCCGGAAACCAGACGATCGGGGTCACGAAGAAGAGGAGCTGGAGCGCGCTCAGCATGATCTGCTGGACGTCGCGGAAGCGGGCGCCGAGCAGCCCGAGGATGATCGTGACCGAGACGAGGTTCGCCGCGAGCAGCGGCAGAGCGAGGAGCGCGAGCAGCGCCGCGGGGTGCGGCACGATCCCGAAGGCGAGCAGCACCAGCGGGACGATGACGACATTGTGTCCGAAGACGAGGACGTTGCGCCAGACGAGCCGCAGCACCTGGACGGTCAGCGGCAGCGGCGAGTGGCGGATCGTCTCGGCCGCCGAGACGAATATGTTGGGCGCCTCGGCGAGCGTCGCCTGGACGAAGTACCAGAGCACCAGCCCAATCGCGACATAGGGCGCGTAGAGGCCGTGGCTCGCGCCCAGCGGACCCGCGAAGACGAGGGTGAGGCACAAGGTGAGCAAAGCGATGTTGGCGGTGATCCAGAGCGAGCCGAGCACCGATCCGGAATAGCGGTGGCGAACGTCGTTCCAGCCGAGCGCCCCCCACAGCCAGACCCGGGTGGCCCCGGCCGAGAAGTCGCGCACGGCCGCCGTCCAGCCTGCTCCGCTCACGCGCCGCCTCCGGCGATGGCGCGGCCGAGCGCCTCGCAGACGCGGTCCACCTGCGCCTCGGCCATCCGGTTGTGGAAGGGCAGGGCCAGGGTGGATCGGGCGACCCGTTCCGTCACCGGAAAATCGCCTTCCCTGTAGCCGAAGCGGCTGCGGTAGACCGGCTGGAGGTGGAGCGGCGCGAAATAGCCCTTCGCCGGTACGCCGGAGGCGGCGAGGCGCTCGATGATCCTGTCCCGGTCGATGCCCGGCGCCAGGCGGGCGATGGCGGCGAACCAGCTGAGCCGGCTGGTCCAGGGCGCGGGCGCCAGCAGCGCGGCACCGTCGACTTGCTCCAGCCGCTCGCGATACCAGCCGGCGACGCGCTCGCGCATCGCCAGCATCTCCTCGATCCGCCCGATCTGCCCCACGCCCAGCGCGGCCGAGAGCTCCGTCATCCGGTAATTGTAGCCGAGCTCGTCATGGACGAGGCCGGAGCCGTCCTTGGCCACGCCCTGGTTGCGCAGCGTTCGCATCAGCTCGGCATGGCGCTCGTCGCGGCAGGTCACCATCGCCCCTTCGCCGGTGGTCATCTGCTTGTTGGGGAAGAAGGAGAAGACGGCGAACTCGCTGCCGCTGCCGATCCGGCGCCCGCGATATTCGGAGCCGAGCGCCTGGCAGGAGTCTTCGATCAGCGAAATCCCGCTGCCGGCGCAGAGGGCGGCGAGCTCGTCCATGGCCGAGGGCTGGCCGAAGACGTGGACGGGGAGGACGGCGCGGGTTCGCCCGGTCAGGGCGTCGGCGGCGAGGGCGGGATCGATCGTCATCGTCGTCTCGTCGATATCGACGAAGACGGGGGTGGCGCGCTCGTAAAGGACGGCGTTGGCCGAGGCGACATAAGCGAAAGGGGAGGTGACGACTTCCGCCCCTTCGGTCACGCCCGCCGCGCGCATGCAGAGGTGGAGCCCAGCCGTTCCGCTGCCGACGGCCACGGCATGCTCGGCGCCGACATAGTCGGCGAAGGCGGCCTCGAACCGGGCGGTATAGGGCCCCTTGCTGAGCGTGCCGCTCCTCAGCGCGGCGAGCACGAGGGCGGCGTCTTCGTCGCGGATGTCGGGGGCGGAGAGGACGAGACGGTCGTTCATCGATGCGGCCCCACCCGTCCCGCCAGCGCGGCGGCCCCTGACATTGCGATCTGGCATCGCCCCTAAAGCTCTACTAGAGCTAAAGATATGCCGGTCAAAGGGGGTGAGGGAATGGGCCAAGCGGGCGGCCCGCTGAAGGTCTGCCACGTCTTCGCCGCCTCGCAGGGTGGGCGCTGGGTGTGCGAGCAGCTCGACGCGCTGCGCGGCCACGGCTGCCAGGGCGTCGCGGTCCTCGGCGGGGAAGGCTCGACGGCCGAGCTCTGCCGCAGCACCGGGATCGCGGTCGAGACCTTTCCGATGGCGGTGTTCGGCTGGAAGGCGCTCGCCGCCTTCCCGTTCCGCGTGCTGAGCCTCGCCTGGTGGATGCGCCGGCAGAGGGTCGACGTCGTCCAGTCCCACATCATGGCCTCGACCTTCTACGCCCGCCCGGCGGCCTGGCTGGCGGACGTGCCCGTCCGGCTCGAAATGTCGGCATCCCCCTGGTACATGCAGGCACCGTCGCCGCGCTGGATCGAGAAGGCGACCGCCTGGATGGAGACGGGCCTCATCCCCTCCTGCGAGTTCACGGCGCGGCTCTACCGGGAAGCGGGGATCGCCGAGCGCCTGATCCAGCCGGTGCTCTATTACGGCCCGCACGAGGACCGGTTCGTGCCGGAGGCGACCGAGGCGGAGGGCCTGCGCGCCGAGTTCGGACTTGCGGAGGACACGCCGCTGATCGGCTCGATCGCGATCTTCTATTCGAAGTGCGCCGACAACAGCTTCGTGCCGCCGGAGACGCGCGGCCGCTACATCAAGGGCCATACCGACCTCATCGACGCGATGTCCGACGTGCTGCGCGAGTTCCCGAAGGCGCGGCTGGTGATGATCGGCTGCGGCTGGGGAGACAAGGCGGCCGAAGCCGAGGAGGATCTGCGCGCCCACGTCGCCGCGCGGGGGCTGGAAGACGTCGTCCTGTTCGCCGGATGGCGGCCGAGCACGGCGGCGGTCTACATCGACCTCGACGTCTCGGTGCAGGCGTCGCTGGTCGAGAATCTCGGCGGGACGATCGAATCGCTGCTGATGGCGCGGCCGACGGTGGCCACCCGCGTGGGCGGCATGCCGGAGAGCGTCGTCGATGGCGAGACGGGGGTGCTGGTCAATCCGGGCGATCCGGCCGACCTCGCGCGCGGGATAAGGGAGCTGCTGCGGGATCCGGAGCGGGCGGCGCGGCTCGGCCGGGCAGGGCGCGAGCTGATGCTCTCCCGCTTCACCCTGACCACCACCGTCCCGGGGCTGGCGGCGATCTACCGGGAGCAGCGTGCGGCGGCGCGGGGCGCCTTCCGGCTGCACGTCTCGCTCTGGCGCCTGCTCCTGGCCGTCCTGATCGCGCCGCCGATCTTCGCGCGGGCGTGCTGGGACGTGCTCACCACGCAGATCCTGCCCGGGCGCCTCGCCCGCTGGCGCGCACGGCGAGAGCAGGCGCGCGGGCGAGTCAGTCCTCCGGGGGCGCTGTCGGCGCGGGGCCGATAACTCGGGCCGGCGAGCCGCCGAGCATCACTCCCGCCTCCGCCGAGCGGACGACGAGGGCGCCCGCCATGACCACGCTGTCGTCGCCGATCTCGAGCCGAGGGATGACGCAGCTCCTCATCCCGAAATAGCAGCGCCGGCCGATGCGCAGGTGCGATCCGAGCGTGACGCCCGGCGTGATCTGCGTATCCTCGCCGACCACGCAGTCGTGATCGACCGAAGCGAGCGTGTTGACGATGGCGTTCGCGGCGAGCCGGGTCCTCGAGCCGATCACCGCGCCGGCGCCGAGGAACACGCCTTCGCCGAGCTCCGCGTCCGCCGCGACCCAGGCGGTGGGCGCGATGCAGCTCGAGACGGCGAGGCCGAGCCCCTTCAGGCGGTCGAAATATCGCCGCCGGGCCGCGTTGTCGCCG
>DASWMB010000221.1:0-17958 GCA_036399955.1 Allosphingosinicella sp.
CGGCGGTGCGCTCGGTTTCCGATCCGCGGCTGCGCCCGGTGCTCGGGCCGGCGCCGGGGCCGACCACCAAGGCCGATTGCCTCAACCGGATCTGGGAGGCGATGCGGGCGGACGAGGAGGCGTGCGGCCGGCGGTTCAAGGCGGTGGTGCTGCACGATGCCGAGGACGTCGTCCACTCGGCCGAGCTCGCCATCTTCTCGCTGCTGGCGGAGCGCTACGACCTCGTCCAGCTCCCCGTCCTGCCGCTGATCGACGCCCGCTCGCGGTGGATCGGCGGCCATTATGCCGACGAGTTCGCCGAGGCCCATGCCAAGGGCCTCGTCGTGCGCGCCGCGATCGGAGCGGCGCTGCCGTCGGCAGGCGTCGGCTGCGCGATCGGGCGCGCCGCGCTCGACCGCCTCGCCGAGCGCCACGGCGGAGTGCCGTTCGACGCCGACAGCGTCACCGAGGATTATGAGCTCGGCCTGCGCCTGCGCCAGGCGGGTGGGCGCGCCGTCTTCGTGCGGATCGCGGCGGCCCCGGGCCGGCCGATCGTCGCGACGCGGGAGCTCTTCCCGGCGACGCTCGCCGCCGCGGTCAGCCAGAAAGCGCGCTGGATGCGGGGCATCGCCCTTTCCGGCTGGGAGCGGCTCGGCTGGAGCGGCGGTGTCGCCGAGCGCTGGATGCGGATGCGCGACCGGCAGTCGGTGCTCGCCGCGCTGCTGCTCGCCGCCGGCTATACGGCGCTGCTCCTCTGGACGCTGCGGACCCTCGGCGTCCTCGCCGCCGGGCTGCCGCCGATCGCGATCCCGGAGCCGCTGCGCCTCCTCCTCATGTTGAACGGCGGGCTGCTGCTGTGGCGGCTTGGCATGCGCTTCTCCTTCGCGGCCCACGCTTATGGGTGGCGCGAAGGGCTGCGATCGGTGCCGCGCACCGTGATCGGCAACATCGTCGAGATGCTCGCCGCGCGCGAGGCGGTGATGCGCTACGCCGCGGCCGGCGTGGGCCCGGCCTGGGACAAGACCCGACACGCCTTTCCGGCCGAGGCGCCGGCCGAATGACGCGCCGCCCGCCGAAGCCGCTCCGCTTCGTCGGGCTCGTCGTCGGGCTGTGGATCTGCGCCCGCACGGCCGTGCTCGCGCCGGAATGGTGGGTCGAGCGAGGCATAGCGGCACCGGTGCCCGAGGGAGCCGAGACACGTGTGATGGCGACCGCGCCCGAACCTTCGTCGATCGCGCGCGTCGCCGCATTCCGCGGCCGACCAGAACGCCGTATCTACCATCCGGGACTGCGGCCGCTTGCCCCGCGCACACCCGGTCTTGCGACGCGATCCGAGCCACGGGTTCAGCTCGCTTCTCTTGTGCCCCAGCAGCCGCCGCCCGCCGCCCCGACCGCCCTCCTGCCCTCGCCGGCGCCCGGCGAGCGGCCCCTGTCGCGGGCGCCGCGGCCGGGCCGCTGGTCGGGCTCAGCCTGGCTGCTGCTCAGGAACGAGCGCGAGCGGGCGCTGGCGCCCGGCGGCACGCTCGGCGGCAGCCAGAGCGGAGTCCGGCTCGTCTTCCGTCTCAATCGCGACGCCGCTCGGCCGCTCGCGCTGAGCGCGCGGCTCTACGCCCCGCTTCGCGGCCGCGAGGGCGCCGAAGCGGCGGCGGGGCTGGACTGGCGGCCGCTGGCGGGCGTTCCGGTCCACATCCTTGCCGAGCGGCGCCAGGCGCTCGGCCGCGACGGCCGCTCCGCCTTCGCGCTCGCGCTGCATGGCGGCGTTTCGGAGCGGCGGCTCCCCGGCGGCGCGAGGCTCGACGCCTATGGCCAGGCGGGGATCGTCGGCGCCCGCTCGCGCGACCTGTTCGCCGACGGCGGCGCGAGGATCAGCGTTCCGGCCGGCCGCGTCAGCCTGGGCGGCGGCCTGTGGGGCGGTACCCAGCCCGGCGCCACGCGGCTCGACGCCGGGCCGCACGCCTCGATCCGCCTCCCGCTCGCCGGCGAAGCGCTGCGCCTGTCGGCCGAATGGCGCTTCCGGCTCGCCGGCGACGCCCGCCCCGGCTCCGGCCCGGTCCTCAGCCTCGCCAGCGACTTTTAGGCTGCGCCGGCGAGGCGACTTCCCAAGTCCAGGACGGATCGCTGCCGTCGCGCTTCAGCCGCCGCTGGTGGCCGCGGGAGCCGAAGACGAAGAGGAGCAGGATGACATAGGTCCAGAAGGCGAGGAAGAAGGCGTAGACGGGGCCGATCACGGTCGGATCGGCGAGCTTCACCGCATGGCAGGTGGCGGCGATCAGCTGCAGAGCGGCGGCGAAGATCGGCCAGAAGCGCTCGGCGCAGAGGGCGACGGCGACGAGGGCGGCGAGCACGCCGAGATCGACGACGAAGATGCCGGCCTGGACCGAGGCGAACCGCACCTGGGCCGAGAAGGTGAGGGTGGAGAGGATCGAGCCGACGACGATGATCGCCGCGCCCGCTTTCTCCGGTCCGGCGCCGCGCAGCCAGCAATAGGCCGTGCAGAGCGCCAGGATCGCATAATAGACCGGGACCGGAAGCACGGCGCGACCAACCATGACGTGCCGAGGCGCGTCAAGGCCGGCCGCGCCCGCCCCCCCGAAGTTCGCGACAAGGCGTCAGGCGACGGCCCTCAGCGTCCGGCCCTCCGTCGCCGTCAGCGCCATCGGATCGTCCTTGCCCTGATCGCCCGTGGCGAGGGTGCGAAGGCCGATGCGCACCTTGGTCTGATCGAGCCGCTTGTGGGTCTCGACGATATCGGTGCGGGCGCGCGCCAAAGCGGCGAAGGTCGAGGCCGCGACCTCGAACGCGTCCTGCCCGACGACGGCCGAAAGATCGGCCTCGCTGCGGGCGGTGGCGAGGGTCGCGTTGAGCTCGGCGACGCGGGCGAGCGCGGCGTCGATCGCCTCTTCGGCGGCGAACAGGCTCTGGGCCACCTTCATGGCGGCGTTCTTGCGCTTGTGGAACATGACTTTCCTCCTTCCGCGCGGCGTCCGCCGGCGGTTTCCCGAGTTTGATTTTTCGAAAGATGTTGCCGGTTCAGCCCCTGAGGAGCGGTCCCAGCGCTGCCGCCGCGGCGACGAGCGCGCCGAACCCGGCGATCAAAGCAATCATGCCGGCGATCAGCCACGCCAGCCTGGACCCCAGCTTCAAACCATGCGGTTCTGCTCCCCCTGACGGGAGCGGCGAAGTTGTCAGCCCCTGGACGTGGAAGGCGTCGAAGCCCGCCTGGAGCTCCTCGACCTTCTCGCCCGTCGGCAAGCCTTGCCGCACCCGTTCGTCGTTCGATGGGGCAAGTCTCCCGGAACCCGCCTCGCTGGCAATCGGGCGAAACTGGTATGCCAATCGCTGGGAGGATTCCCGCTCATGCTCGACGAGGAGGCGGGCGGCGGCGCGGCGCTCGGCGACGCCGAGAATCTGCATCGCCGATTTCAGATGCTGGTCGACCGAACCGGGCCGGATGCCGAGGAGCAGCGCGATCTCCTTGGACGTCATGTGCGCATAGACATGGCGGAGGCAGACCCGCTGCTGCTGCGTCAGCCGTTCGATGCGGTTGGCGTCCATAGGCGGCCGAGTATCACCCAGCTTGGCGGCGGCGACAACCGGCCTCCGCTTCGGTCCGGAACGGACCGCGGGTCTGTCCGAAACGGACCAGTGTAGGACGTCCGCCCGAGAGGGGGCCGATTTGCGAAATAGGATCGGGCCCGCCACCATTGGCATGATGGGATCGAATCGAAGGCCGAGGAAATGCACGCATGTGCCTTTGACGAAGGCGGCTCAGCCGCTACGAGCCGCGGCATGACCGCCGATCGCACCGATCCGCGCCCGCGCTCGGCGCTGCGCGCCTTCCTCGCCGGCGAGGCGGCGGGCGGGATCCTGCTGATGGCGGCGGCGGCAGCGGCACTGATCGCGGCGAACAGCCCGCTGGCCGAAGCCTATCACGCGCTCGTCCATGCCGAGACGGGGCCGGTGATCTCCGAAAAGCTCGGGCCGATGAACGTCCATCTCTGGATCAACGACGGCCTGATGGCGGTGTTCTTCCTGTTCGTCGGGCTCGAGATCAAGCGCGAATTCAGGGACGGGCGGCTCGCGACCTGGAACCAGCGGCGGCTGCCGGTGATCGCCGCCGCCGTCGGAATGGTGGTGCCGGCGATGATCTACCTCGCGCTGACCGCGGACGCGAAGGGCCTGGCGCGCGGCTGGGCGATCCCGGCGGCGACCGACATCGCGTTCGCGATCGGCGTGCTCGCGCTCCTCGGCAGCCGCGCGCCGACGTCGCTCAAGCTCTTCCTCACCACCGTCGCCATCGCCGACGACATGGGCGCGGTCGCGATCATCGCCCTGGCCTATACCGAAGCGCTCGACACGCTGGCGCTCGGCGCGGCGGCCCTGATCCTGTTCGGCCTGTACTTCATGAACAAGAGCGGCGTGCGGGCGCTGTGGCCGTACCTGATCGGCGCGGCGGCACTGTGGTTCGCGGTGCTGCTTTCGGGCGTCCACGCGACGGTGGCGGGCGTGCTCGCGGCGATGACGATCCCGATCGTCGCGACCCCGGGCGCGCCGGATGCCGGCGACTCGCCGCTCCACCGGCTGGAGCATGCGATCTCGCCCTGGGTCGCGTTCCTGATCGTCCCCCTGTTCGGCTTCGCCAATGCGGGGGTGAGCGTCGCCGGGCTCGGGCCGTCCGAGATCTTCGCGCCGCTGCCGCTCGGCATCGCGGCGGGGCTGTTCTTCGGCAAGCAGATCGGCATCTTCGCGGCCGTCTGGCTGTCGGTCCGCTTCGGCTTGGCCACGCGGCTGCGCGGCGCGACCTGGCTCCAGGTCTATGCGGTGGCGGCTTTGTGCGGGATCGGCTTCACGATGAGCCTGTTCATCGGCGCGCTCGCCTTTCCCTACGACCAGGCGCTGATCGAGGAGGCGAAGATCGGGGTGCTGCTCGGCTCCTTCGCCTCGGCGCTCACCGGCTACCTCATCCTGCGCCTCGCCCCGCCGCACCCCAGCCACGCGGCCGAGGAAGCGCGCCAATCCCACGAGATCGACTGCGACGGCGACGTCTCAGCCTGCGAGGAACCGAGATGAAGACCTTCATTGCCCTGATCGCCGCCCTCCTCCTCGCCGCCTGCGCGACGGCGCCCGCCGGCGAGGCGGCGGCGCCGGACACGATGGACCGGATCGCCGAGGACTATGTGAAGCTCCAGCTCGCCATCGGCGAGAAGGAGGAAGGCTATATCGACGCTTATTACGGCCGGCCGGAATGGCAGGCCGAGGCGCGGGCGCAGGCCGCCGCGACGACGCTGCCGCAGCTCGCCCAGCGGACGGCGGCGCTGATCGAGCGGATCGGCGCGGTCGAGGCGGCGACGTCCCATCTCGCCGGATCGATCGAGGCGCGCCGCTCGGGCTTCCTTCGCGCCCAGCTCGTCGCCGCGGCGACGCGCCACCGGATGATGCAGGGCGAGCGCCTCTCCTTTGCCGAGGAGGCGCAGGGCCTCTTCGCCGTCACGCCCGAGATCCGGCCGCTCTCCTCCTACGATCCGGTGCTCGCCCGGATCGAGCGGCTGGTGCCGGGGACGGGCCCGTTGAACGAGCGGGTCGAGGCCTTCCAGGCCGGCTTCACCATTCCCGCAAACCGGCTCGACGCGGTGATGCGCGAGGCGATCGCCGAGTGCCGCCGGCGCACCGCCCAGCACATCCCGCTGCCGGCCGAGGAGCGCTTCACGCTCGAGTTCGTCACGAACAAGAGCTGGTCCGGCTACAATTGGTACCAGGGCGATTACCGCAGCCTCATCCAGGTCAACACCGACCTGCCGATCCGGATCAACCGCGCCGTCGATCTCGGCTGCCACGAGGGCTATCCGGGGCACCATGTCTACAACGTGCTGCTGGAGCGGAACCTCGCCCGCGGCCGGGGCTGGGTCGAGTACACCGTCTACCCGCTCTATTCGCCGCAGTCGCTGATCGCGGAAGGCTCGGCCAATTACGGCTACGACCTCGCCTTCCCCGGCGAGGAGCGGCTCGCCTACGAGGCGCGCGCCCTCTATCCGATCGCCGGCCTCTCGACGGCGGGGGCGGCGCGCTACCTCGAATATCAGGAGGCGCAGGAGGAGCTCGCCGGCGCGCGCTTCACGATCGCTCGCGACTTCCTGGAAGGGCGGATCACGCGGGAGCAGGCGGTGGCGCTGACCCAGCGCTACCAGCTCGTCTCCGCCGCGCGCGCCGAGCAACTGCTCGCCTTCGCCGAGCAATATCGCTCCTACGTGATCAATTACGGCCTCGGGCGAGAAATGGTCGCCCGCTACATCGAGGCGCAGGGGGCGGACCAGGCGACCCGGTGGCGGGCGATGGCGCGCATCCTCTCGGAGCCGACCCTGCCGGGCGATTTGCTGCGCTAGATCCAAGGCCGTCATCCCGGCGGAGGCCGGGATCCCGGCGGGTGAAGAGCGCAGGCGTCGATGGCGGGCGGCACGAATGCCTGCGACATCTTGTCCCGGGATCCCGGCCTTCGCCGGGATGACGTGTGTGGCACGGGCAGCGCGGGCGCTTGTGAGCCGGCGCTGCGCCCCCTAGGCGGGGCCGATGCGCCGGTTCTTCTCCCCCCGCCAGCTCGCCCACGCGCCCGCGGTCGAGCTCCACAACGGCGCGTTCGAACCGTTTGCGGAGCATCCGGGGCGGGTCCGCTCGATGCTGGAGGCGCTGGGGCCGACCGAGGAGCCGGCGGACCATGGCGAGACGCCGCTGCTCCGCGTCCACCCGCGCCGCTATCTCGATTTCCTCAGCAGCGCCTATGGCGAGTGGCGCGAGGCGGGGCGGCCGGGAGATGCCGCGGGCTATGTCTGGCCGGTGGTGCGGCGGCGGCCGCTCGCGCTCGACCGGATCGACGCGAAGCTCGGCCAATATAGCTGCGACGCCTCGACCCCGATCGCGGAAGGGACGTGGGAGAGCGCCTATTGGTCGGCGCAGACGGCGCTTTCGGCGCTCGATGCGGTGCTGGCGGGCGAGCGCGCCGCCTTCGCGCTGTGCCGGCCGCCGGGCCACCATTGCGGCGCCGACTATATGGGCGGCTATTGCTACCTCAACTCCGCAGCCATCGCCGCCGAGGCGGCGATCGCCGCCGGCCGGCACCGGGTGGCGATCCTCGACATCGACTATCATCACGGCAACGGCACGCAGGACATCTTCTGGGACCGGGGCGGCGTCCTCTTCGTCTCGATCCACGCCGAGCCGAGGACCGACTATCCCTTCTACTGGGGCCATGCCGACGAAGCCGGCGGCGGCGAGGGCGAAGGCGCGACGCTGAACCTCCCCCTCCCGCGCGGCACCGCGCTGGCCGAATTCGAGCCCGCGCTTGCAACGGCGCTGGAGCGGATCGCCGTCTTCGCGCCGGACCTCCTCATCTGCTCCTACGGCGCAGACACCTATGCGGGCGACCCGATCAGCTTTTTCCGGATCGAGACGGAAGACTATCCGGTCATCGCCCGCCGCATATCCGGACTCGGCGTGCCGACCCTGATCGCGATGGAAGGCGGCTACGCGGTCGACCGGCTCGGCGCCAACGTCGCGGCGTTCCTGTCGGGCTTCTGAGCGCGCCGGCGGATCCCTCGCCCGAAGCGCAGACGGACGAGCCAGTAGACCATGGCGAGCAGCACGGCGACGGCGGGAAGGACGAGTAAGAAGGAGCCGCGGACCGCGTCGGGGAAGACCTTCTGGATCTGGTCGCCGGCGAAGGTCGAGAAGGTCACCATCAGCATCGCGAGCGAGATCCGCCAGACGTGGCGGGCGATGCGCTGGCTGCCGGTGAGGCGGCCGCGCAGGATGAAGGCGAGGTCGAGGCCGGCGCCGAGACTGGCGAAGACGATGTTCGGCATCAAGGTCCCCGGGCCGTGGCCGTAGAAGCGGCCGGTCGGGCTCGCCGCCGCCAGCCAGAGAAAGGCGAGCGAGACAGCGAGGCAGGCGAGGATCAGCGCGAAGGCGGCATATTCGAAGCGAGGCCGTCGCGCCGGCTGGCGCTGCGCGATGCGGTGGCGACTAGATAGGCGCCGATCACGGCGGCGACGGCGAGCATCGGATCGGGCGTCGGATCGACGGCGGCGTAGAGGATGCCGAAGCCGTACATGGCGAACATCGCCGGCACGAAGACACGGCCGGCGCGGACGTGGAGCGGCCCCCCTTTGGGCGCGAGGAAGGAGGCGCCGCCGGCGGCGGTCGCGACCAGAGCCGCGGCGATGTGTGGGCCGAGCAGCAGGATGTGCACGGCGCCCATCTCAGGCGCTCTTTGCCGGCGCTTCGCGGCCGCGTCCGAGGAGGGCGGCGGCGAGCGGCCCCGCTTTTCGCAGCGTCTTGGCGAAGCGAATCCGGACGATCCAGAAGATCATCGCGGCGAAGATGGCGAGCGGCGGCAGGTACCAGACCGGCCCCTGGATCGCCTTGGGGAACTCGTCCTGCTGGCCGAGGAAGAAGGAGAGCGCGGCGATCAGGAAGGCGGCGCACATCCGCCACAGGTGGCGGCCGATGCGCTGGCTGGCGCTGAGCCGGCCGCGCAGGATGAAGGCGAGGTCGAACGCCGCGGCCAGCGCGGCGAGGACGGCGAACGGATAATGGGCGCCGGCTGGGAGCGAATCGAACAGGCCGGTCGGGCTGATCGAAGCCGCATAGCCCATATAGGCCATCGCCGCCGCGCAGCCCAAAGCGAAGAAGAAGCCGCCCAGCTCGAACGATCCGCGCACCCCGTCGCGCCGCCGCGCCGCAACCCAGGAGGTGGCGACGAGATAAGAGGTGAAGAGGCCGATCACGAGCGTGCCGCGCTCCGGCCGTCCGGCGGCGATCGCGGCGCCGGTCAGGCCCATCACCAGCATCGCGACGAAGAAGACCGTGCCGGCCTTGAGGTGCAGGCCTCCGCCCTTGCGCGCCGCGAGGGCGACGGCGCCGCTGGCGAGGGCCGCGGTGCCCGCTGCGACATGGATCAAAAGTCCCGCGTCCATCATGCTGCTCCCGTTTCGACCGGGAGGAGTATTGCTCGGCTAAGACACCGCTGCCATGACCGCGCGGCTCATTCGCATGACCGGCGGTTGCAGCGCCTGATCCGGGGCGTCAGCCGGCGGCGGGCGGCCGCGCCCTTTCCTCCTCGATGAAGCGGCGCATCCGCTCCTCCAGCACCGGCAGCGGCACCGAGCCCAGAGCGAGGATGGCGTCGTGGAAGCGGCGCTGATCGAAGCGCGGACCGAGCGCGGCCTCGGCCTCGGCGCGGTGGCGGCGGATCTGGAGCTCGCCCAACTTATAGGCCAGCGCCTGGGCGGGCCATGAGATGTAGCGGTCGACCTCGGTGGTGACCTCGTGCTCGGATAGAGCGGTGTTGTCGCGCAGGAAGGCGAGCGCCTGATCGCGGGTCCAGCCCTGCGAGTGGATGCCGGTATCGATGACGAGCCGGGCGGCGCGCCACATCTCGTAGGTGAGGCGGCCGAAATCCTCATAGGGCGTCTCGTAGATGCCCATGATCGTGCCGAGCCATTCGACATAGAGGCCCCAGCCCTCGCCATAGCCGGAGAAATAGAGCTCGCGGCGGAAGTCCGGCCGCTCCGGCGCCTCGAGCGCGAGCGCGGCCTGGAAGCTGTGGCCGGGGGTGCATTCGTGAAGCGCGAGCGCGGGGATGTTGTAGAGCGGGCGCTGCTGCAGGTTCCAGGTGTTGAACAGGCAATTCTCGAGCCCGCCGCGGCCGGCCGTGTAGATCGGCGCGATCGACTCCGGCACGGGGACGATGCCGTGCCGGTAGCGCGGCAGGGTGCCGATCGTCTCCGAGAGGGCGCCGTCCGCTTTCTTGACGACGTGCGCGGCAAAGGCGAGCAATTCGCGCGGGGTGCGGGCGTAGAATTGCGGATCGGTCCTGAGGAAGCGGATGAACTCGGGCAAGGTGCCGGTGAAGTTCGCGCGGCGCATCGTCGCTTCCATCTCGGCGCGGATGCGGGCGACCTCGCCGCGGCCGATGTCGTGGATCTGCTCCGGATTCATGTCGAGCGTCGTGTAGGTACGGATCATCGCCTGGTAATAGCGGCGCCCGTCCGGCATCTCGGAGGCGCCGAGCGTGGTTCTCGTGCGCGGCAGATATTCGCCGCGGAACATGGCGAGGAGCTGGCGATAGGCGGGGACGACCGCCTCGCGCAGGGCGGCTCGGCCCTCGGCGCGGAGGCGCTCCTGCTCGGCGGCCGGGATCGAAGACGGCATGGCGGCGAAAGGCGACCAGAGCGGGTTGGTGTCGCCGTCGGTGAGATAGGGCTCGATGGTGCGGTCGCGGCCTTCGAGCGTCACCCGCGGCACCGAGAAGCCGCGGGCGAGGCCGGCGCCCATGTTCGTCATGTGCTCGCCAAAGTAGCGCGGGATGTCGCGCAGGCGGCCGATATAGCGGCGATAGGCCTCGGCATCGCCCAGCGTGCCGTAGGGCCGGAGCTCGCCCCAGAAGAAGCTGTCGGCATTGAACGGCGCTTCGTAGGTGCGGAAGCGCACCTCGTTCGCCATCTCCTCGACGACGGTGCGGAAGACCTGAGCGTTCTCCCGCTCCTCCGCCGAAAGCTCGGCGAGCGGGATGCGGTCGAGCTCGGCGAGCACGCGGGTCCAGTAAGCGAGGCGCCGCTGCTGCGAGGCGGCGTCGACGCGCGGCAGCCGGTCTCCGGCGGCGGCGCGGCCGCCGGGCCCGGGCACGCGCGCCTCCTCGCCGAGCCGCCAGCGCCATTCCTCCTCGTAGAGGCGCCTGAGCCGCTCGTCGGCCGCCGTGCGGGGCGCCTGCTGGGCGGCGGCGGGCGCGGCGCCGGGGAGCGCGGTGGCGGCGCAGGCAAGGAGCAGGGCAAGGCGGAGCTTGGGCATCAATCGTCTCCAGCATCAGAGAAAGCGAGCTGCCGGCGCAGGTCTTCGAGCGCACGGCCGAGATGGGCGCGGCTCAGCGCGGCGACGGCATCGCCGTCCCGCGCCAGCCAGGCGGAGAGGAGCGCGCGGTGCTCGGCATTGGCCTCCTCGTCCCGGCCGCGCGGCTCGAGGTGCATGCGGACGTAGCGCTCGGAGAGGACGTGGAGCCGGGAGAGGATGTCGGCCGTGACCTCGCGTCCGGCGGGGCGGACGAGCGCGAGGTGGAACGCGCGGTTGAGGGCGCCGACGGCGGGGGAGTGCGCGTCGATCGCCTGCTCCAGCGCTTCCACCGCGGCCTCCGCCTCGTCCCGTTCCGAATCGCGCGCCGCGAGTGCGCCGGCGGCGGCGGCTTCGGGCTCCAGAGTCAGCCGGAGGGCGTAGACCTCCTCGGCCTCGGCGGCGCTGAGCGCGCGGACGAAGAAGCCGCGATTCGCCTCGGCGCGGACCAGCCCCTCCTGCTCCAGCCGCCCCAGCGCTTCGCGCAGCGGGATCTTGCTGACGCCGAGCTCGGCCGCGAGCGCGTCCTGGCGCAGCGGCCGTCCGGCCGGCACGGCGCCGGAGAGGATACGGTCGCGAACGCGGTCCAGCACCGTCATGTCACCGAGAATCCGCGCCAGAAGGGGTCGTCGCGGTCGATCCAGATGGTGTTGAAGCCGGTGGCGACGGCGGAGCCTTCGATGGAGGGGACGATGGCGGGATGGTTGCCGACCGTGGTCGCCTCCTCCACGCGGCCGATGAAGCGGGAGCCGATATAGCTTTCGTGAACGAAGCTGTCGCCGGGGCGGAGGCGGCCGGTGCCGGCGAGATGGGCGAGCCGCGCCGACGTGCCGGTGCCGCAGGGGCTGCGGTCGATCGCCCGCTCGCCGTAGAAGACGGCGTTGCGGCCGTCCGCGCCCTCTCCTTTCGGCGCGTCGGCCCAGAGGACGTGGCTGACGCCGCGGATGCGGTCGTCGAGCGGGTGGACCGGCTCATAGGCTTCGCGCACCAGCGCGCGGATCGTGCGGCTGAGCTCGACGAGGCGGGAGGCGCCGAGGTCGTCGAGGCCGGCATAGGGGCCTTGCGGCTCCACGATGGCGTAGAAGTTGCCGCCATAAGCGACGTCGACGCTGAGCGGGCCGAAGCCGGGCACGTCGATCGCGATTCCCTCGGCGGCCAGGTAGGAGGGGACGTTGCGGATCCTGACCGCGGTGACCTTTGGACCGTCCTGCCGGTATTCGATCCCGATCGTGCCGGCGGGGACCTCGATGCTCAGCCGCCCCGGCTCGCGCGGCTGGATGAGGCCGTGCTCGAGCCCGAAGGTGACCATGCCGATGGTGCCGTGGCCGCACATCGGGAGGCAGCCGCTGGTCTCGATGAACAGGATGCCGCAATCGGCCTCCGGCGAGGTCGGCGGATAGAGGAAGCCGCCCGACATCATGTCGTGCCCGCGCGGCTCGAAGCAGAGGCTGGTCCGGATCCAGTCGAACCGCTCGATGAAGTCCTGCCGCCGCTCGGCCATCGTCGCGCCGCGGAGCAAGGGCGCTCCGCCGGCGACGAGGCGGACCGGGTTCCCGGCGGTGTGCCCGTCGATGCAGAAGAAGGTATGGCGCATCAGTCGATCATCGACCCAAGCGAAGCAAATGCACGCGCCGACAGCCGTTCGTCCCGAGCGCAGTCGAGGGGCGCTTTCGCGGCTTGTGTGCAGACGCCCCTCGACTTCGCTCGGGACGAACGAGGGCGGGGAATGCGCACTCAGGCTGCCTCGGCGACCGCGAGTTCCGGCCGCGTCCGCGCCGCTTCCTCGACCATCGCCATCACCTCCGCCCGCCGCGCCCCCGCGAGCGGCAGGCGGGGCATGCGGACGCGCTCGGAGCCGCGGCCCATGATCTGCTCGGCGAGCTTGATCGACTGGACGAGGTCGTGCTCGGCGTCGAGGTGGAGCAAGGGCATGAACCAGCGGTAGATGCGCCGCGCCAAGTCGAGATCGCCGCGCTCGACAGCGGCGAACAGGGCGACGGATTCGCGCGGAAAGGCGCTGGTGAGGCCGGAGACCCAGCCGGCGGCGCCGAGGATCAGGCCCTCCAGCGCGATATCGTCGAGCCCGGCCATCAATGTGTAGCGTGTCCCGAAGCGGTTGATGAGGTCGGTGAAGCGGCGCGGATCGGGCGCGCTTTCCTTGATGGCCGCGATGTTGGGCACGCCGGCGAGGCGCTCGAGCGTCCCGAAATCGACCGAGACCCGATAAGCGGGCGGGTTGTTGTAGAGCATGATCGGGAGGCGCGTCGCCTCCGCGACGGCGCTGAAATGGGCGAAGAGCTCGTCGGGCTTCGGGACATAGACCATCGCGGGGAGCAGCATCAGCGCGTCGACGCCGATCGCCTCTGCGTCGCGTGCGAAGGCGATTGCGCGCGGCGTCGTCAGCTCGGAGACGCCGGCGACGAGCGGCACGCGGCCGCCGACCGCCTCGACCGCGCCGCGAAGGACCGCGCGCTTCTCCTCGGGCTCCAGCGAATTGTTCTCGCCGCAGGTGCCGAGCAGGATCAGCCCGTCGACGCCGTCGTCGACCAGCGCCCGCTGCACGGCCGGCGTCGCCGCGAGGTCGAGCGAGAGATCCTCGGCGAACTGCGTCGTCGCGGCGGGATAGACGCCGTGCCAGAGCGGCCTTCGGATCAACGCTTCCTCCGTTGCTGCGGCAAATCGTATACGATATCGCCTAGCCGATGGCGGCGCCGGTGAAAAGCATGATCGTGGTCGGCGGCGGCGTCATCGGCATAAGCTGCGCCTTGTCGCTCCAGGCGCGGGGGATCGCCGTCACGGTCGCCGATCCGCAGGGGCTGCGCCCCGCCTCGCTCGGCAATGCCGGCCACATCGCCGTCGAGCAGGTCGAGCCGCTGGCCAGCATGGCGACGCTGAAGGCGCTGCCGGGGATGCTGTTCGCGCGCGGCGGGCCGGTGGCGCTGCCGGTCCGCGAGATCGGGACGTGGCTCCCCTTCGCTCTCCGCTTTGCCCGCGCGTCTGCGCCGCGGCGCTTCGAGGCGGGGAAGCGCGCCCTCTCAGCCATCGCCGGCGCCGCGCTCCCCGCCTGGCAGCGCCAGCTCGAGCGGGCTGGAGCGGCGGACCTCCTCCTCGATCACGGCCATTTCGCCGTCTGGCAGGACGCGCGCGCGGCGGAGGACGGGCGCAGGCGCTGGGCCGCCGCCGACACCGGCGCCGTGACCGTGCGTGCCGCGACTGACGTGGAAATCGCCGCCATCTCCTACCAGCTCGGGCGGCCGCTCGCCGGCGGCGTCCGCTTCGACGGGAGCGCGCAGATCGCCGATCTCGATCTCCTCGCCTCCGCCCTCGTCCGTGCCTTCGAGCAAGCGGGCGGGATTCGCGTCCGCGGCGCGGCGGCGTCCGTCACGGCAAACGAGGTGGTGCTGGAGACCGGCGAGACGCTCGCCGCCGACGCGCTCCTCGTCGCCGCCGGCGCCGCATCCGGCGGCCTGCTCCGCCCGCTCGGCCACCGCGTGCCTCTGATCGCCGAGCGCGGGTATCACCTGCAGGCCGCGCAAAGCGACTGGCCGCTCGACCTGCCGCCGGTGGTGTTCGAGGAGCGCTCGATGGTCGTCACCCGCTTCCGATCGGGCCTCCGCGCCGCCGGCTTCTTCGAGTTCGGCCGCGCCTCGGCCCCGCCCGACCCGCGCAAATGGGCGCGGCTCCGCGCGAACCTCAGGGAGCTCGGCATCGCCTTTTCCGATCCGGTGGAGTGGATGGGCGCGCGGCCGACGCTTCCCGACTATCTGCCGGCCATCGGCCGCACGCGAAGCGGCCTCTTCTACGCCTTCGGACACCAGCATCTCGGCCTCACCCTGGCAGCGGCGACCGGCGAGGCGATCGGCGCGCTCGTCGCTGGCGATACGCCGTTCTTCGACCTAGAGCCGTTCGCGATCGAGAGGTTCGGACGATGACGACAGGCATAAGCGGATCGAGCGCGGCGGCTGAGCTTGCGCAGCTCGCGTCCTGGGCGGACCGGGCGCCGCCGATCGGGCGCGACGAGCGCGAGGCGCGGATCGAGCAGGCGCGTCGGCTGATGCATGCGGAGGGCGCCGACGCGCTGCTGATCGGCGCCGGCGCGAGCCTCGCTTACTTCGCGGGGGTGAGCTGGGGCGCGAGCGAGCGGCTCGTCGCGATGCTGCTGCCGCGCGACGGCCAGCCGATCGTGATCGCCCCCGCCTTCGAGCAGGGCTCGCTCGAGGCCGAGCTTGGGATCGAAGCGGAGCTTCGCCTCTGGGAGGAGGATGAAAGCCCCTCCGCCCTCGTCGCGGGCGCGGTCGGGGCCGGCACGCTGGCGGTGGACCCTGCAATGGCGTTCGTCCTCGCCGATCGGGTCCGCATCGCCGCCGCCGCCGCGACCATCGTCGAGGCCTCGCCGATCGTCGACGGCTGCCGCAGCCGCAAGTCGGAGGCCGAGCTCGCGCTGATGCGGCAGGCGAAGCGGATGACGCTCGAGGTCCAGCGCCGCGCGGCGCTGATTCTGCACGAGGGCATCAAAGCGAGCGAGGTCCGCCGCTTCATCGACGAGGCGCACCGCGCGCTCGGCGCCTCCGGATCGAGCTTCTGCATCGTCCAGTTCGGCCGCTCCACCGCCTTCCCGCACGGCCTGCCCGGCGACGACGTGCTCGCCGAAGGCGACATGGTTTTGATCGACACCGGCTGCGCCGTCGGCGGCTACAACAGCGACATCACCCGCTCCTACGTCTTCGGCGAGCCGGACACCGACCAGCGCCGCGTCTGGGAGGTGGAGCAGGAAGCGCAGCAGGCGGCGTTCGATGCGGCTCGGCCGGGCGTCCCCTGCGAGGCGGTCGACGCCGCGGCGCGCGCGGTGCTCGAGCGGCGCGGCTTCGGCCCCGGCTACCGCCTCCCCGGCCTCCCGCACCGCACCGGCCACGGCATCGGCCTCTCGATCCACGAGGCGCCCTATCTGGTCCGCGGCGACAGGACGCCGCTCGCGCCGGGGATGTGCTTCTCCAACGAGCCGATGATCGTCGTCCCCGGCCGCTTCGGCATTCGGCTCGAGGATCATTTCCACGTCACCGAGGACGGCGCGGCCTGGTTCACCGAGCCTTCGCCGTCGATCGACGCGCCGTTCGGCCCCGGACGGTGAGCGAGCCCGGCGAGCGCGCGCTCGTCCTCTTCTCCGGCGGGCAGGATTCGACCACCTGCCTCGCCTGGGCGCTCGACCGCTTCGCCCATGTCGAGACGCTGGGCTTCGACTACGGCCAGCGCCATCTCGTCGAGCTGGAAGCGCGGCCGGCGATTCTCGAGGCGCTGAGGAGCGACTTTCCGCAATGGGCGGCGCGGCTCGGCGAGGACCATCTGCTCGATCTCGGCTCGCTCGGGCGGCTCAGCGAGACGGCCCTGACCCGCGACGTCGCCTTCCGGATGGATGCGAACGGGCTGCCGAACAGCTTCGTGCCCGGCCGGAACCTCGTCTTCCTCACCTTCGCCGCCGCGCTCGCCTATCGGCGCGGGCTGAGGCGGATCGTCACCGGCGTCTGCGAAACCGATTATTCCGGCTATCCCGACTGCCGCGACGAGACGATGAAGGCGATGGAGGCGGCGCTCAACCTCGGCATGGAGAGCCGCTTCGTTGTCGAGACGCCTTTGATGTGGCTCGACAAGGCCGAGACCTGGGCGCTGGCGGAGCGGCTCGGCGGCGATGCGCTGGTGGAGATCGTCCGCGAGCTCAGCCACAGCTGCTATCTCGGCGACCGCGCGACGCGCCACGACTGGGGCTTCGGCTGCGGCTCCTGCCCGGCCTGCGAGCTTCGAGCGAAGGGCTGGACCGCTTATTCTGCGGCTCGTCCGTGATTCGTCGTCCCGGCGGAGGGAGGGACCTCAGGGCGGAAGATCTCCGGACTAGAGGGACGCACCCGGATGCGACGCCTGCGTATACTCTCACTGGGATCCCGGCCTTCGCCGGGATGACGTCGATCGGGACCGCCATCGGCGCAACGGTTTTCGCTGCACTGCGGCACAAATGGGCCGCGGCGGGCGTTTGTCGCTGCTCTTGACCTCCGCCCCCCTGCTGCCGAAGGAGCCTCATGGCCGAAACGAGGAACGTTGCCGCCTTGATCGACCGGGACGTGGCCGCCCAGCTTGCCCTCCCGTCCGAGGACGCGGACGTCGCGGCGCTGAGGCGGGCGATCGTCGGCAAGCTCGCTTATGCGGTCGGCAAGGACCCGATGGCCGCGAGCGCGCGCGACTGGTTCCTCGCGACCGCACTGGCGGTGCGGGACCGGGTCATCGAGCGCTGGATGCAGTCCACCCGCGCCACCAAGGCCGGGAAGAAGAAGCGCGTCTATTATCTCAGCCTCGAATTCCTCATCGGGCGGCTGCTGCAGGACTCGCTCAACAATCTCGGCCTCACCGAGACGATGCGCGCGGCGCTCGCCGAGCTCGGCGTCGATCTCGACACGCTGAGGACGATCGAACCCGATCCGGCGCTCGGCAATGGCGGCCTCGGCCGGCTCGCCGCCTGCTACATGGAATCGATGGCGAGCCTCGCCGTCCCCGCCCACGGCTACGGCATACGCTACGATCACGGCCTCTTCCGCCAGGTGATCAAGGACGGCTGGCAGCGCGAATATCCGGAGAACTGGCTGAGCTTCGGCAATCCGTGGGAGTTCGAGCGGCCGGAAGTCTCCTACCCGATCTGCTTCGGCGGGGTCGTCGAGGCGCTCGACAGCGACACGCCCGGGGCGCGCGGCAAGTGGGTGCCGGCCGAGACCGTGGATGCCGTCGCCTACGACACGCCGGTGGTCGGCTGGCGCGGGCGGCATGTGAACACGCTGCGCCTGTGGTCGGCGCGCGCGCCCGATCCGCTCCGGCTCGACGCGTTCAACCGCGGCGACCATGTCGGAGCGCTCGCCGCCCGCTCCCGCGCCGAGGCGATCACCAAGGTCCTCTATCCGAGCGATGAGACGCCCGCCGGCGAGGAGCTGCGCCTCAGGCAGGAATATTTCTTCGCTTCGGCTTCGCTCCAGGACCTGATCCGCCGCCACCTACAGAACGGCGGCACGCTCTCCGCGCTGCCGGACTGCGTCGCGATCCAATTGAACGATACCCATCCCGCGATCG
>DASWMB010000222.1:0-3150 GCA_036399955.1 Allosphingosinicella sp.
TTCTGCGCGACCGCGCTGCCGCTCGAGAACTCGTCGCTCGTCGCCGGCGGCCAGATCGTCCGGCATGTCCGCCGCCCGGGCTATGCGCCCGCCGAGCAGGCGTTCGCCGCCTAGGCGCTGTTTTCGGGAGCGTCGCGGTCCCCCCTCCCGCCGCGCTCCCCGGGTCCACGGGCAATCCTCCCCTCTGCCCTCGGACCCATAAGGGCCTCCATCGAGGTGACGCGATCTCGATGGAGGCCCACACAGGGCGAAACGGCAATTCGTCCCCTTGCCGACGCCCGCACCGGCGGATCCCACCTTCACCGGTGGGATCCGCCATTTTCTTATGAGGCGGGGCGGCGACGGACCGGCACGTTGACGTTGCACAGGTCGACGCCGCCCGCGGGCCGGTTGAAGAAGGTGCCGCCGCGATTGGCGCGGCCGGTCACGAACGCCGCAAAGGCCTCGGTATCGGTCCGCATCACCTCGAAGGAGGGACGCTCGGCCGCGGGCACGTCGGCGGCAAGGCGGATTCGGGCGATCCGGATCGGCCGCTCGCCCTTGTCGGCGTCGTAGAAGCCGAGATTGCCGGTGCCGCGCGGCCGCGCCGTCAGCGCAGGCATGCCCTCGATGACGCGTCCCACGGTGGCGATGTTGAGATCGAGATGGCGGGGCGCATGGCCGATCACCGCATAAAGCTCGCCCGCGGTGCCGGTGTCCGGCGCCAGCTCCCGGCCGGCGCCGGCGCTGCCGTAGCAATGGGCGAGCCAGACGCGCCCGCGCTCCGGATCGTAGCCGACGGGCCAGCCATTGGCATGGCCGACCATCGGCGCATAGCTGTCCGGGTAGCCGAGCGGCCGGACCGAAAGCCCTTCCATGTCTCGGTCGTACTCTGCGGGCGGCGTGCGGACGACGCCCTGCGGCAGCGGGTTCTCGGCGTCGCCATTGCCCCACTGGACGACGTAATTGTCCTGCACCCGGTAGATCGTCGCAGCGTTCCACCAGCCGGCGCGGGCGAAGGCGCGGATGTTCGAGACGTGGACGGGCGCGAAATCGGCGGCGAGCTCGATCGCCACGCGGCCGCCATCCTCGAGCTCCATCAGGAGGAGGTTCTGCGGATCGACGGCGCGCCAGTCCGCCGCATTGGTCGCAGCGACGACCTCGCTCGGCTCGCGCGCGCCGACGACCGGCGCCGGGCGCCAGAAGGTGTAGCGCGCCGACGGCTCGACTTCGTCGTCCGGCGAGACCTGGACGCAGGCGGCGAGCGCGAGCGTGGCGGCGAGAGCGAGATGGCGCATCGTCAGTCCCCTGTGGTTCGGCGCCATCTTGCCGCCCGCGGGCCGCGGATCAAGCGCAGACCTTGGCGATGAAGGACGCGAGGTCGGCGAGCACCGGCGCGCGGCGGCGGAAGGGAAGGGCGAGCGCGGTCGCCATGCCGACATGGCCGAGGCGGGGATAGAGCCTCACCTCCGCCTCCGCGCCTGCTGCTTCGAGCCGCCGCGCGAGCTCCCGGCTGTGGCGGAGCGCGACGGTGCGGTCCTGGAGCCCATGGAGGAGGAGCGCGGGCGGCGCATCGGGCGAGACGAAGTTGATCGGCTGCGTCGCATCGAGATCCTCCGCCTTGCCGAAGGCGACTCGGGTGGCGGCGGTGTCGAGCGGCAGGAAGTCGTAGGGCCCGGCGAGGCCGGCAAAGCCGCGCAGAGCCGGTCGCTCGGGCCCGAGCCATTGCGGATCGAGGGCCAGCATCGAAGCGATGTAGGCTCCGGCGGAGTGGCCGACGACGACGCTGCGGGCGGGATCGGCGCCGAAGCGGCCTGCCTCCTGCCGAAGCCGCCGCAGCGCCGCGGCGCCGTCCTCGAGGAAGGCGGGGAAGCGGAACTCGGGCACCAGCCGGTAATCCGGGACGGCGGCGACGAAGCCGCGCGAGGCGAGGGCGCGGCCGGCGAAGCCGTAGCCCTGGCGCATTCCCGCCGCCCAGTTGCCGCCGTAGAAGAACAGGACGAGAGGCAGCGGCCCCGAGGGGCGCCGCCGCGGCACGTAGACGTCCAGCGCCTGGCGGGGGTGGTCGCCGAAGCGGAGCGCACGCGCGGCGCGGCGGGCGCCGAAATCCTTCGGCATGAGCGCGTTGAAGGCGGAAAGGCGGGAGATCATCGACGCGCAACGCGCGGCGGGCGGGGAAGGGGCTCAGTCTCCCTCGTGGACCAGGCGGATGCCGGAGCCGCTCACCTCGAACAGGCGGGGCGGGTCGTCGATCCCGACGTAGAGCGGGACGCGCGACGTCAGCGCGGTGAAGACGTGGATCTCGGTCGGGACGGAATCGAGGAGGTGGGTCACGAGCATCGCCGCCGCGCTGCCGCCGCCGGGCCCGTTGCGCGGGTCCATCAGCAGGCAGGAGTTGGTGAAGGCGCGTTCGCCGCCGACGCGGCCGTCGACACCGACGGTGACGCGGTAGTGGCCGCCGGCGGGCCATGCACCGTCGCGGAGCTGGGGGGTCAGCAGATAGACGTCGATCGGCCCGTCGGGCGTCGCCGGCGGGATGATCGCGGTGTTGAACGGCGCCTCCTCGCAGGGCGGGTTCCGGTTCGCGGCGAGCGCGGCCTCGCGGGCGGCGACGAGGCGGCGCTGCGCGGGCGTCAGGGCCGGCCGCGCGGCGGCGGCGAAGACCTGGCGGGAGCGGACGCGGTGGCTGCGGACGAGGCCGCGGTAGAAGGCGACGGGCGCCGGCCCGGCGCCGCCGTAGAACGTCACCGCATAGCCCTCGCCCTCGCGCTCGACGACGAAGCCGCGCACGCCGAGATCGCGATAGTTGCGGACACGGGCGACGAAGTCGTCGGTGGCGACCCAGGCGGCGCGGTCGAGCGCGAACAGCAGGCGGCCGCGCGCCTCCGCGAACGCGATCGCCTGGCGATCGGCTGTGGTGACCGCTGCCGGCGCCGGGGCCTCGGGCTCCTGCGCTGCGGCCGGCGCGGCGGCCAGCGCAAGCGCGGCGAGGAGGGCGCGAGGGTGGAGCATCACGCCGCCTTTTAGCCCGCGACGACGTGCGACTGGTCGACCCAGTCGAGGTCGCCGAGGGTGAGGGGGCGGCCGTCGGCGGCGCGGACGGCGATCTGCTCGACGGGCAGGCCGGTCGCGCGGTCGACCAGGACAGGGTTCGAGGGGACCCCCGACACC
>DASWMB010000223.1:0-4845 GCA_036399955.1 Allosphingosinicella sp.
CACGGCGAGGACGCCGGTAATCGTCAGGTGGCTGGTGACCGTGAAGGGATGGGCGAGCTGCTCCGCCACGGGCACGCCGTGGACGACCGGCGCGAACAGGCCGAGCGGCAGCATGCCGAGCAGGTTGGCGAGCAGGATGAACATGAACAGCGAGAAGACGTAGGGCGTGAACTTGCGCCCCTCCGGCCCGATGTTGGTCGTCATCATCGAGGAGATGAAGCCGGTGACGCCCTCGACCGCGGCCTGCCAGCGGCCGGGGACGAGCTCGCGCTTCATCCCGCCGAGCATGAAGATCCAGAGCACGACCAGCGTGATCAGCATCCACAAGGCGCTGTTGGTAAAGGCGAGGTTGTAGCCCCCGACAGTGAGATCGGCGATCGACTGCACCTCGAACTGGTGCATCGGATCGATCTTGCCTTCTTCGGCCGCCACGTGCGCAAATCCCCGATGTGGACGCGGCGGCCTGGCTCAGCCGGGACGCCGGTTGGAAAGCTTGACGATGTTCCAGAACCCCGCCGCCGTCCCGAGGAGCAGCAGCGAGATCAGGAAGCCGGGCGACGTTCCGAACAGGCGATCGAGCACCCATCCGATCAAAGCGCCGCCGGCAAGACCGCCGATCAGGTAGGAAAGCGCCAGGTTGCCCATCCGGTAGCTCTGGTCCACCGGCGTGCGGGCGCTTCCCGTCCTCACCGCCTCATCGCGCTCCGCCCGACGCAGCCGCTCTTCGAGCGAGGTCAGGCGAGCATCCTGAGGGTCCTGCCCGGGTCCGTCTTCCGTCATGCCATTCTCCCGCAGAAAACCGCCTCGAAAATGAGCGACTGTACAGGGGCGTGGGACATGCCGGCGAACGAACCCGCCAAGGCGCGGTTCCTTTAGGAAGGGGGTGGGGGCAAGTCAACAGCGTCGCTGCGCTGCACAATCCACGTTAAGCCGGCGGAAAGCAGCCGCGGCGCAGCTTCGGCGGATGACGCTGTTGCTCGGCCTGATCCTCCTCGCCCAGCCCGGGCCGCCGGCGCGGCCCGCCCCCTGTTCGCCGACATGGCTGGCGGAATTCTCGCTAACGAGCGTCCGCTGCGCGGCGGAGTCGGGACCGAACTGGAGCTTCGCCTTCGCTGTTTCGGCCGAGTTCGTGAGGAGCCGGAGCCTCGAGCTGGAGCTCGACGCCCGCCGTGACTTTTCCCGGCGGGACTTCGATTCAGTCATAACCTATGCCGCCGCGAATCCGGACGACAGGTTCTTCCACGACGAGATTTTCGTGCTCGACGCGGACCGTCCCGAGCTGCTCGCCCTCTCCTCCATGACCTCGCAATATGCCGGAGGGGCGCACCCCTGGCACGCCAGCGACACCTTGATCTGGGACCGCGCCGCCAACCGCGAAATCGGCCTCTACGACCTGTTCGCCGATCCGGCGGCGGCGCGCGCCGAGCTCCAGCGGGAGCTGTGCCCGGCCCTGCTGACGGTGCGACGGCGCCATCACGAACGAAGCGGCGGGCGCTTCGGTGGAGGCTGCGAAGCGGCGCCGGAGGAGGCAGGCCTCGATGCGGGAGAAGACGGGCGGATCGACACCCTGCGCGTCCGCTATGCCGAGCTAGACGGCTATGCGGGCGGCGAATATGAGGTCTACGTGCCGGTGACGCCGCGGCTGATCGCGGCGATGAAGCCGGGATTCCGCGCCGCCTTCCGCCTTTCGAGCGAGCCGACGCTCGGCTGCAACACGAACCTGATCGATCCCGCCTGCGCCGCGCGTCAGCGGCAATAGCCCGGGCGCGGGAGCGGCTCGGTGCCTTCGCGGCGGCGCCAGACATTGTCCGGCATCAGATAATATTCGCCGGCCGCGACGCGGGTCTCGAAGATCTCGCAGGCGGTGGCGGCGGCGACCTCCTCGATCTGCGCGCGCCGCTGGCGGGCGAGAGCGGTGTAATAAGCGCGGCGGCGGATGTTGACCGCGTCCATCTGCGAGCGGACGCGCGGCGACGCCGAGCCGACGAGGCCGAGATAGCCGTCATATTGCTCACCGACGAGGCCGGTGGCGCGAAGCTCGGCGGCGCTCTCCTGCATGGCGGCCGCGGCAAGGCCGGAAACGCCCGCGAGACCGAGCGCAAGCACCGCGGCGAGGACGGTCAGGCCTTTCATCAAAAGTCCTTCTGCTGGCGCTCGATCAGCTCGCGCGCGTCCTGCTGCAGGCGGACGACCACCTCCTGGCGGATGTTGATGTTGAGGTTGACCTCGATCGGCCGGTCCGGCGTCGACACCTGGACGCAGCCGGCCAGCACCGACGCACTTGCGCCCAGCGCCAGCAAGGCCGCCCGTAGCGGCGGCGATGGCTCCCTTCCGTTCATGCTCGCGCTCATTGCGGAACCTCGCTTTCCTCGTCCTGAATGGTGGTGACGGTGGTGGGATAACCCTGCAGCTCCGGCGGCAGCACCGGCTGGATGAGGATGCTCGGATCCTTCATGTCGCGGGTGATGCCGATCACGGCGCGCAGCGGCCCGCGCACCGTGATGTTGAAGCGGAAGGGGATGTGGGCGATCTGGCGCACCAGCCAGTTCTGACGCCCGGCGGCGCTGATCCCGTCGAGCCTGATCCGGCTCAGGAACTCGCCGGCGAGCGAGCCGTCGAGCCGGATCTCGAGCCGGCTGTAGCGCAGCGATCGGAGCGCATCGAAGGCGATCCGCGCCGGCATCGGCATGTTCGCCCGGTTGACCACGCCGACGTAGGAGAGCGTGCCGCCGCCCGGCCGCGCCTCGAGCCGCCCGCCGACGATGCGGCCGCCGCGGACGTCGAACTGCATCGGAAGGACGCCGTCGAACGTGCCGGTGAGCTCGATCGAGGTGAGCCCGGTCTGGTCGATGAACTGCGCCGCCTGGAGGCCGACCACCTGGAAGGTGAGGAAGCGCGTGTCCGGCCGCGAGAAATCGAGCAAGGTCGGCTGGAGGAGGAGCTCGCCGCCGGCGAAGGGCCATTGCCCGCCTTCTACCTGGACCTGGCTGTTGGGGCGGAGCTGGTAGCGCACCGTCCCGTCGGCGACGTCGATGCCGGCCCGGATCATGTCGATCCGAGCCACCTGCCCCGGCGCGCTTTCGAGCCGCAGCAGGTCGGTGAAGTTGACGGTGGTCGTGAACCCCTCCACCGGCCCGAACGCGGCGGCGAAGTTCGTGCCCTCGGTCGAGAAGGTGCCGGTGCTGGTGGTCGAGCCGGGGCGCCAGGCGATCTCGCCGCGTCCGGCGACGGTGCCCTCGACCAGCGCGACGACTCCGGTGGTGAGGCGGGTGAGATGCTCGGGCTGCAGCCCTTCGACCGAGAAGCGGATGCCGGGAACGTCGAGCGCCGCGCGCCCGCTCGCGCTGCGCAGGTCGTGGTCGATCGTGGCGTGGAGGACGCGGGTCCCGCTCGCCGGATGCTTCATCCAGCCGGTCGCGTGGATGCGGTTCTCGGCGAGGGTCATGCGGAAGTCGTCGCTGACCAGCGGATAGAAGCGCGACGGATCGCGCTCGTCCGAGACGCGGATGCTGCCCCCGACGATGAGGTCGCCGCGCTGCACCTGCCAGCGCCCCGCGCCCTGGTCGATCACCAGCGGAACCGCCGCGAGCTTGCCGGAGAGGCCGCGGAAGGCGCCGGTCACGCCGCCGGGCACGAACCGGCCGGTCATCTCGGCGACCCGCAGCCGCTGCACGGCAGGGTCGCGGCCGAGAAGCACGGCGACGTCGCCGGCGGTGAAGCCCCGTTCCGACAGGCTGAAGCGGACCCGCGCGGCCGTCAGCGAGATCGGCGACCGGCCGAGCGTTCCCGCGAACCGGGCGCCGCGCAGCTCCGCCCCGCCCTGCACCCCGCCGCCTGGAGCCTTCCAGACGAGGGCGCGCCCGGTCGCGCAGAGCGGCAGGCGCGACGGCCCGATCACGAGGTCCTCGACCTCAAGGCGGCGGAAGCTCGCCGGAACGCAGCCCTCGCCGAAGGAGAAGCCGCCGCCGGCGAGCCGTCCGCGGATCGGGATGGCGAGCGCATCGACGCGGCCGCCACGGAAGGGCCCGCTGATCACCGCCTGGGTGTCGATCCGCGTGCTGCCGTCCGGCGAGGCGGTGAAGCGCACCTCGCCCAGCGCGAGGCGGGCGCTGCCGACGATCATCGGCGAGACCCGCCCGACGCCCTGGATCGCACCGCCGGATCGAGCCTGGCGGAGCGTGAACCGTGCGCCGGGCAATCCGCCGCCCGAAAGCGCGAAATCGCCGTCCGTCCTGATCAGCCCGCTCGGCCAGCTATAGGTGATGCCGCTGCCGCCGGTGGCGCGGATCCGGGCGCCGCTACGGGCGGAAAAATCGAGGTTCGAGAGGGTGACGTTGCCCGCGCCGTCGCGGTTGAGGAGCCTGAGCCGCGCCCGCGCCGATCCGCCGCCCTCGGCCGCGCGGAGCAGCGCGGCGCCGAGCTGCTCGCCGATCGCCTCGACCGGCGTCCCTTCGGCCGAGCTTAGCGCGTTCGCGACCGGCCGGAGCGCGCCGGGCACGCGGAAGCCGCGCGCTTCGGCGTGGCCGTCGAGCGCGACATGGCCGTGACGCGGCGACAGCGCATAGGCGCCGGTGACGCGCGTCGCGGAGGCGCGGAACGAGGCGACCGCGGCGTCGGCGGTGGCGAGATCGAGCTGGCCGCGCATGTCGCGGATCGTCCCGTCGGCGGTGAGCGAGCCGCGCAGGCCCGCCAGCCGGTTCGGCCCCGCCTGCAGCCGCGCGGCCTCGATCCCGGTCCGCCCCCGCCAGCTGTTGAACGCTTCGGAGAGGGTGACGTCGAGGTCGAAGCGGGGCCGCAGCAGAGCGAAATCGTCCTCGCAGACGATGCTGTCGATCCGCGCGGGGC
>DASWMB010000224.1:0-4402 GCA_036399955.1 Allosphingosinicella sp.
AAATCGGGCGAGCAGTGGACGCAGATGCGCGCCGCCGTCTTCAAGGCGCTGGCGAGTTTCGACAATCCGGCCTCGGCCTACGACATCGCCGAGAAGGTGAGCCAGGACGAGGGCCGCCGCATCGCCGCCAACAGCGTCTACCGGATCCTCGACCTGTTCGTCGGCTCGAACCTCGCCCGCCGCGTCGAGAGCGCGAACGCCTATATCGCCAACGACCACCCCGATTGCCTCCACGACTGCATCTTCCTCATCTGCGACAGCTGCGGCCAGACCACCCACCTGGACGACGACCGCCTCACCAGCGGCGTCCGCAACGCGGCGAAGCAGGCCGGCTTCGATCCCAAGCGCCCGGTCATCGAAGTCCGCGGGCGCTGCGGAGACTGCGACGCGGCCTGAAAGGGCGCGCTAATCGGAAATTTCCCAAATGAGCGCACGGTCCGGGTCCTCCCGTTCCGCGCGGTCACCGCTCTGGTCACGCGGCTTGCCGGCTCTGCCGATACCCGATTGAAGGCAAAAGGCCGCACGTGTATCTACATGGTGGATACAGGAGCTCAGAATGAACCAGCATGTCCGGCGGTGGGGGAACAGCGCGGCGGTGCGCATCCCCGCCGCGACGCTCGCCGCCGCGGGCCTTAAACCGAACGACCCTGTCGAGGTGCGCGAGGAGAATGGCCGCATCGTGATTGAGCCGGTCCGCAAGGCGAAGAAGGACCTGCGCGAGCTAATCGAGGGCATTACGCCGGAGAACCGCCACGAGGAAATCGATTGGGGACCGCCGGTGGGGCGCGAATTCTGGTGAGCCACTGGATTCCCGACGAGGGGGAGGTCGTCTGGATCGAGTTCGATCCGCAGGTCGGGCGCGAGCAGGCCGGGCATCGGCCTGCGGTTGTGATTACGCCGGCAGCTTACAACCGGCGGTCCGGGCTTCTGCTCTGCGTGCCGATGACGACGCGGATCAAAGACTATCCTTTCGAGGTTCCGATTGCCGGCGATCCCGCAGCGGTCGTGTTGGTCGATCATGTGAAGTCGGTAGACTGGCGAGGGCGCAAAGCGCGGCCGAAGGGGCGGGTCACCGCCGATGAGCTCGAGGAGGTGAGACAGACGCTGCGGGCGCTGGTGGGCTGATCCGGTAGAAGCAGCCGATCACACGTCGAGGTTAGCGACGTTAAGCGCGTTCTCCTGGATGAAGTCGCGCCGCGGTTCGACGACGTCGCCCATCAGCCTCGTGAAGATCTCGTCGGCGAGGTCGGCCTGGGCGATCTCGACGCGCAGGAGCGAGCGGTTCTCGGGGTCGAGCGTGGTTTCCCAGAGCTGCTCCGCATTCATTTCTCCGAGGCCCTTGTAGCGCTGGATCGCCAGGCCCTTGCGGCCTGCGGCGAGGATCGCGTCGAGAAGCTCCGTCGGGCGGCGGACGAGGACGCCGCGGGCGTCGGGCGCGCGCTCGGGCGGCGGGATGCCGTCCACCTTCTCGTGCGGCGTGTCGCTGTCTGGGTTCGGGTCCTCCTCCCGCGCGCTCGCCGCCGTCGCGCTCTTCAGGGAGATGAGGCGAGAGGCGGCGGCGTAGGATGCGGCCTGCTCGGCGGCGAGCCCGTGGAGCTTCCTCGCTTCCGCCGAGCCGACGAACTTGTGGTCGACGACATGGTGGTCGGTGACGCCGCGCCACAGGCGGCGCAGGACATAGTCGCCATCGGCGCCGATTTCGCCGGTCCAGCTCGCATCCTCGTCGCTGCCCTGGAGGAAGGCGGCGGCGCGGGCGATCGCCTGGGCCCGCTGCTCCGGGCGGAGGACGGGGTCGAGGGCGCCGTTCAGCGCCAGCGCCTCGATCAGACCGGGATCGTAGCGGCGCGGGACGTAGCGCATCAGGCTGCGCACGCGGCGGGCATGATCGGCGAGCGATTTGAGGTCGTCGCCCGAGCGCGGGCCTTCGTCCGTCTCGAGCACCATCGCGCCGATGCCGGCATCGACCAGATATTCCTCGAGCCGCGCATCATCCTTGAGATAGACCTCGGAGCGGCCCTTGGCGACTTTGTAGAGCGGCGGCTGGGCGATGTAGAGGTGGCCGCGCTCGATGATTTCGGGCATCTGCCGGTAGAAGAAGGTGAGCAGCAAAGTGCGGATATGGGCGCCGTCGACGTCGGCGTCCGTCATGATCACGATCTTGTGGTAGCGAAGCTTCTCGATGTTGAAGTCGTCGCGGCCGATGCCGGTGCCGACCGCCTGGATCAAGGTGCCGACTTCCTTCGAGGACAGCATCCGATCGAAGCGGGCGCGCTCGACGTTGAGGATTTTGCCCTTCAAGGGCAGGATCGCCTGATTGTGGCGGTTGCGGCCCTGCTTGGCGGAGCCGCCGGCGCTGTCGCCCTCCACCAGGAACAGCTCCGACTTGGCGGGATCGCGCTCCTGGCAGTCGGCGAGCTTGCCGGGCAGCGAGGCGATGTCCATCACCCCCTTCCGCCGGGTGAGCTCGCGCGCCTTGCGCGCCGCCTCGCGCGCGGCGGCGGCGTCGATGATCTTCTGGATGATCGAGCGGGCGTGGGCGGGATTCTCCTCCAGCCATTCCGCCATCTTGTCCGCCATCAGGCTTTCGAGCGGCTGGCGGACCTCGGAAGAAACCAATTTGTCCTTGGTCTGCGAGCCGAACTTGGGATCGGGGAGCTTCACCGAGACGATCGCGGTCAGCCCCTCGCGCATGTCGTCGCCGGTGAGGCTGACCTTCTCCTTCTTCAGCGCCCCGGACTTGTCGGCATAATTGTTGAGCGTGCGCGTCAGCGCGGCGCGGAAGGCGGCGAGGTGGGTGCCGCCGTCGCGCTGCGGGATGTTGTTGGTGAAGCAGAGGACCTGCTCGTAATAGCTGTCGTTCCATTCGAGGGCGACGTCGATGCCGATCTCGTCGCGCTGGCCGTGGACGGCGATCGGCTCCGGGATGAGCGGGGTCTTGGCGCGATCCAGATAGCGCACGAAGGCCCCGATCCCGCCTTCGTAGAAGAGCTCGACCTCTCGCTCCTCCTCGTGCCGCGCGTCCGTCAGGACCAGGCGGACGCCGCTGTTGAGGAAGGCCAGTTCGCGGAATCGGTGCTCGAGCCGGTCGAAGTCGAACTCGAGGATCTTGAACGTGTCCGGTGACGGCAGGAAGGTGACGCGCGTCCCCTTGCGGCCCTCCGGCGCGGTGCCGACGACCTTGAGCGGCGCCTCGGCGTCGCCGTGGCGGAAGCGCATCCAATGCTCCTCGCCGTCGCGCCAGATGGTGAGCTCGAGCCATTCGGAAAGGGCGTTCACCACCGAGACTCCGACGCCGTGGAGGCCGCCCGAGACCTTGTAGGCATTGTCGTCCGACGTGTTCTCGAACTTCCCGCCGGCGTGGAGCTGGGTCATGATGACCTCGGCGGCGGAAACGCCTTCCTCCTTGTGGATCCCGGTCGGGATGCCGCGGCCGTTGTCCTCCACCGAGACCGAGCCGTCGGCGTTCAAGATGATCCGAATGAGGTCGCAATGGCCCGCCAGCGCCTCGTCGATCGCATTGTCGGAGACCTCGAACACCATGTGGTGGAGGCCCGAGCCGTCGTCGGTGTCGCCGATATACATTCCGGGGCGCTTGCGGACCGCGTCGAGGCCCTTCAGCACCTTGATGGATTCGGCGCCGTATGCGTTTTCACTGGGGGATGTTGCCATGGAAAGCATATAGCGGCGGGAGGGGGGAAACCCAAGGAAATTAGCCCCGGGCGGCGCCTTTTTTCGCAGGTGCAGCAAAGGCGCGAACGGCTCCGTCCCGCACTTCGAACCAGCTCGCATCGGGCCCCGCATCGTCGAACAAGGAGGTCTCCGTGCCGGTCACCCAGATCTGGCCGCCGGACGCGGCGAGCCGCTCCAGCAAGGCCCGCCGCCGCTGCGGGTCGAGATGGGCGGCGACCTCGTCGAGAAGGAGGATCGGCCGGCGGCCGGCGCGGTCGGCGACGAGATCCGCCTGGGCGAGGACGATGCCGAGCAGCAGCGCCTTCTGCTCGCCCGTCGAGCAATGCGAGGCGAGCTGGTCCTTCCCCAGATGGGTGACGACGAGGTCCGTGCGATGTGGGCCGGCGAGCGTACGGCCGGCGGCGGTGTCCCGGGCGCGGCCGAGGGCGTAATCGCGGGCGAGATCGTCCGACGCGCCGCCTTCGAGCGCGAGGCCGGCGCGCGCGAAAGGTCCGGCCGGCGCTTCGGCGAGGCGGGCGGAGAGCGCTTCGACGGTGTCGCGGCGGGCTTCGGCAAGGGCGGCGCCGTGCTCCGCCATGCGCGCTTCGAGCGCGGTGAGCCAGGCCTCGTCGCGCGGCGCGGGCTCCGCAAGCAGCTTGTTCCGGGCGCGCATCGCCGCTTCGTAGCGGGCGGCGTGGACCGCGTGGGCGGGGTGGAGGGCGAGCGCGAGCCG
>DASWMB010000225.1:0-2902 GCA_036399955.1 Allosphingosinicella sp.
GCCGTGGACCACGAAGCCGCGACGCTGTGGCAAGGCGCTGCGTGCATGGCGGCGGTGAAGCGGGACGCCCTTCGGCTTTGCTCAGGACAGGCCCTTCGACTCTGCTCAGGACAGGCCCTTCGGCTGTGATCAGGACGGACCCTTCGACTCTGCTCGGGTGAGGGTGTGCGGGGGTAGGCCGCACCTCAATTCAGCCGCCGCGGCCTCGGCGGGTCGAACTCTATGGCGCAGCCGTGGCTGTTGAGGCCCAGCGTGAAGGGCACGCCTTCGTCGATGCCGTGCGACGGGGTGCAGGCATAGAAAAGGTCGATGCCGCTCGCCTCCAGGATCAGCAGCACCGGCTCGTCGCAATCGGGCAGGCTCATGCCCACTGCGAGGATGTGCTCGCGCCGGCCATCGCCCAGGGCCAGCGCCTGGACGCGGCGCTCCCCGGTGGGGAGGCCGAGCCTGCCGAGCTTCGCGCGGACCTCGCCCCAGACCTGCTCGCTCTCGCTCTCGTCGGAATAAGGCACGAAGAACTTCACGGCTGCTTCTCCTCGAGCCCGCCCGCCTCTCCCTCGGACTCGAGCCGGCGGCGCCAGGCCTCGGAGTCGGCCCGCGCCTTCTCCTCCCAGACGTGCTGCGCCTCGGCGTTGCGGCGCAGGTGCGCCTCGCGCTTCGGGGAGGGGCCGACGCCCTCGCCGTCGCGCGGGGACCAATGCTGGCTCTCCGAGGGCTCGCCGGTCGCCACCTCGTCGTCATGGCGGCCGAGCGCCGGGCGCGGCGGGCGGGCCGGCTCGCCGTTCATCTCCCAATAAGAGCGGCGCAGCATGTCGAGGAGCATCGAGACCGGTGTGGCGACGATGTCGCCGACCCTGCGCTCGCCGCGCTCGAGCCGCTTGAAATGATCGACCGCCTTCTCGCCGACGCCGGCGAGATCGAGACAGACTTCGAGCCAGGTGAGCTGGCGGACGTAGAAGTCCGCCTCGACGATGCGCCCGTCCAGCCGCGCCTCGCGCTCGTCGAACAGCTTGATCAGATATTTGTCGAAGATCGTCTCGGTGAGCAGCTTCCACTCCGCGTCGTAGTCGCGCTCCGGCTCCGGCTCCGGCTCCGGCTGCGCGGCCCAGGCGCCGCGGGCGCGGCCGCCGCGGCGGGCGGGCTTCGGGTTGCGTTCGTGGAAGAGGTCGATCGCGGCGTCCCAGGCTTCGGCGAAGGACTGGCCGCTGCCATGGCCGCGCAGCTTCCAGGCGCCGCCGTCGGAGCGGTGCACGGCGAAGGCCGCGTGCTCGACGCTGCCGGTGCGCGCGAGAGCGGCGATGAAGCCGCGCTGGACCGGCGGAGGCCAGCCGTCGCTGCGCTTGATGCGGCGGTGGACAGGATCGAAATCGAGCAGGGCGTCGATCTCGGGATCGGGGTCGCGCTCGCGTTCGGGGCGCGGGAGGAGCGAATCGGGTTGCTGAGTCATCGGCGAACAGAGCCAGAACAAATCCTACATTGCAAGCGGCCTGTTCCACATCGGTTCCGCGCGTCGCCGCGGGGACGAGCCGGCGGCGGGACGGGCCGGGCCGGCGCGCGCTTGCATCGGCAGCCGATTCCTGCCATGCCTTCGGGCAGCAGGAGGGGGCTAAGTTTCTGAGATGCGTGCGGAAATTCGCCGACCTGCGGCGAGGACCGTGCGGATGGCGGCGGGAGCATCTGTATGCGTTTGCGAAAGGCCGAGGCCTTGTCATTGCTGGCGGCGCTTGCGCCGTCGGCGGCACCGGCCGGCATGGCCGGTGAGCCGGCGATCGCGCCGGCGCGGTCCGGCGACATCGCGATCCTGGAAGAGCTGACCGCCGCGCGCTCGGCGGGGACGACGGCCGCTTACCGGCTCTTCCTCGCCCGTCACCCCGCCCACGCTCTGGCCGCCGAAGCGCGCCGGGAACTCAGAAAGCTCGAGCAGCGCCATGATCATTGAGAGCGAGTTCAACGGTTCGACCGGCGCGGCCCAGGCGATCGGCCGCGCGCAGCTGGTGGTTGCGGCCAATCCGAACCTGCCGGACGACCGCCTGCCGTCGGTCACCATCCAGGGGGCGGTCTCGGCCTACAGCGACATCGATTATTACAAGATCGAGCTGACGGCCGGCGAGCTGCTGATCGTCGACGTCGACAACAGCGGCGGCAATCTCGACGCCTTCGTCCGCATCTTCAGCGCCCTCCAGACGACCGCGCTCGCCTCCAACGACGACCTGGTGTCGCTGGACCCCGGCAGCGACCCGCACGAATATGGCCACAACACGGACTCCTTCCTCCGCTTCCGGGCACCGCACACCGGCACTTTCTACGTCGCGATCGAGGCGTTCAAGGATCCGGAGCATCCGACCTTCGGCAGCTATCAGCTCAACCTCAGCGTCGGCCCGCCGGCGAGCCCGGAAGAGATCCAGGCGGAGACCGCGAGCCTGCTGCTGAGCGGCGACGCCTGGTCGTCCAACAGCATCACCTACTCGTTCACGACATCGAAGACGCAATATGGGCCGGGCGAGGCCTCGGAGGCGCTCAAGGACGGCTTCAGCCCGCTCAGCGCCCAGCAGCAAGCGGTCGTCGAGAGAGCGCTGGGCGGCGTCTCGTCGTTCGCCTCCCTGACCTTCACCGAGCTGGCCTCCAATCCCGGCGCCGCGCAGATGCGCTACGCCCTCAGCACCGACCCCGACACGGCCCATGCCGGCTATCCGGGGTCCGGCGGAGGGGGCGACAGCTGGTACAACACGACGAAATACGCCTCGCCCATCGTCGGCAATTACGCCTATGCCACCTTCCTCCACGAGACCGGCCATGCGCTCGGCCTCCAGCACGCGCACGAGGCGCCGGCGCTGCCCTATGACGGCGATGCGATGGAATTTACGGTGATGAGCTACCGGAGCTATCCCGGGGCCTCCGTCAG
>DASWMB010000226.1:0-2057 GCA_036399955.1 Allosphingosinicella sp.
TCCGATGATGCAGCTTACCATCCTTCCCAACGGCCTCCGCGTCGCCAGCCGCGAGATGCCGGGCCTCGAGACGGCCGCCGTAGGCCTCTATGCCGATACCGGGTCGCGCTACGAGCCGGCGCGGCTCGGCGGGCTCGCCCATCTGTTCGAGCATATGGTGTTCAAGGGCGCCGGCGGCCGCTCGGCGCGCGCGATCAGCGAGGCGATCGAGGATGTCGGCGGCGACCTCAACGCCGCCACCGACCGCGATTCGACCAACTTCATGGCCTCAGTCCTGGCCGAGCATGTCGGGCTCGGAGTCGAGCTCATCGCCGACCTCATTCTAAAACCCCATTTCGACAAGACCGATCTCGAGCGCGAGAAGGACGTCGTCCTGCAGGAGCTCGGCGAGGCGCGGGATACGCCGAACGACATCATCTTCGACGATCTGTGGTCGGCCGCCTTTTCCGACCAGCCGCTCGGCCGCTCCGTGCTGGGTGAGGAGGAGAGCATCGCGGCGATCACGGTCGACGATCTCCACGACTGGCGGCGCGGCCAGTATCGGGCGGACAGCGTCGCCCTGGTCGCGGCCGGAAAGGTCGAGCATGCTTCCCTGGTCGAGCTCGCCATCCGCTATCTGAGCGAGCTTCCGTCGGGAGAGATCGCTGCGCCCCTGCCCGCCCACTTCACCGGCGGCGACCGGGTGGGACGCGCCTCCTCCGACCAGGCGCATCTCGCGCTCGCCTTTCCGGGGCCCGCGCAGCTCGACGGCGAACATTATGCGGCGCGGCTGTTCGCCGATGCGGTCGGCGGCGGCGCTTCGTCGCGGCTGTTCCAGCAATTGCGCGAGGAGCGCGGGCTGGCTTACTCCGTCTATGCGAGCCTCGCCGGCTACCGCGACACCGGGCTGTTCACCGTCTATGCCGCCACTGCCCGGCGCCAGTCGGCCGCCTCGGCCCAGCTGATCGAACAGATCCTCACCGAGGCCACCACGACGCTAACCGAGCGCGAGGTCGACCGCGCCCGCACCCAGGCCAAGGCCGGGCTGCTGATGGCGATGGAGAGCCCGTGGGGCCAGGCCAATTCCGTCGCCCGCCAGCTCGCGCTCCACGGCCGGCTGGTCGAGCCGCGCGAGATCATCGCCCGGCTCGACGCGGTCACCGCCGACGAGGTCCGCAGTGCCGGGACGAAGATGCTGGCCGGCCCGCGCGCCCGCGCCACGATCGGCTTCCCGGCCGCCCGCGCCGCGTGACGCTCGCGACCCTGATCGCCGAGCCCTGGAGCCATTACGGGCTGATCGATTCGGGTCATGGTCGGAAGCTCGAGCGCTACGGCCGCTACAGCTTCGTCCGGCCGGAGCCGCAGGCGATGTGGGCGCCGGGGCTGGGCGCCTGGGACGCCGACGGCGAGTTCATCCCGGGCTCCGACGAGGAAGGCGGCGGCCGCTGGCAATACGCCCGGCCGGTGCCGCGCGAGGGCTGGGAGATGGCGTGGGAGGAGGTCCGCTTCCGCGCCCAATGCACGCCCTTCCGCCACCTCGCTTTCTTCCCCGACATGGCCCCGCAATGGGCGTGGATGCGGGAGCGGCTCGGCCCCGGCAGCGAAGCGCTCAACCTGTTCGGCTATACCGGGGTCGGCACGCTCGCCATGTCGGCGGCAGGCGCGAGCCTCGTCCATGTCGACGCTTCCAAGAAATCCGTGGAGGCGGGCAAGGAGAATGCCGCGCTGGCCGGGCTCGCCGCCAACCCGATCCGCTGGATCGTCGAGGACGCGAGCAAGTTCGCGGCGCGCGAGGTTCGCCGCGGGCGGCGCTATGACGGCATCATCCTCGATCCTCCCAAATTCGGGCGCGGCCCGGCCGGCGAGGTGTGGCGGCTCGAGGAGAATCTGCCCGCCTTGGTCGCCGATTGCGCGCGGTTGCTCGACGCCAACAGCCGCTTCCTCGTGCTCACCGTCTATGCCGTGCGGATGTCTGCGCTCGCGATCGGGGAGCTGCTGAGCCAGGCGCTGGCGGGGCTCGGCGGCAGGGTCGAGTGCGGCGACATGGCGGTGCGGGAGGAAACGCGCGGATTGCTGCT
>DASWMB010000227.1:0-8242 GCA_036399955.1 Allosphingosinicella sp.
CGGTCGAGCACACCGCCGACACGGTGGTGATGATGGTCGAGACGCTCGGCCAGGTGATCACCGGCCGCCGCTCCGTGAAGGAGCTGGGCGGTCCTTTGAAGATCGCGCAATTCTCCGGCCAGCAGGCGACATTGGGCTTCACGGCCTTCGTGCTTTTCATGGCGCTCGTTTCAATTAATCTGGGATTCATCAACCTGTTGCCAATCCCGCTTCTGGATGGCGGGCACCTGCTGTTCTACATGATCGAGGGAGTGAGGCGGAAACCGCTGAAGCCGGAGACGCAGGAGTGGGCGTTCAGGACCGGCCTTGCCGCCCTGCTCGCCCTGATGATCTTCGTGACCTTCAACGACCTGGCGTCTTTCGGGCTCTTCCGAAGGCTAGGCGGGTTGATCGGCTGATCATGATGGGGCAGGGCAGGCGCTGCAGGGAAACGGCCGCGGACAGGGGCGGCCAAAGACTAAGCGGGGACGCGTGACAGCGAACATGACGATTACCAGACGGCGCCGTTTGCATGCGGCGCTCCTTGTCGGCACGATGCTCGGCGGCGGCGTCGCCGCGCCCGCCTGCGCGCAGCCCGCCGCGGCGCAGCCCGCCCCTCAGCAGCAGCCCGCGCCGGCCGATACGGCGGCTCCGGCCGCGCAGGCGCCGGCGCCCGCGTCCGCGCGGCTGACGCAGACCATCCGCACGATCCGCGTGACCGGCGCCCAGCGCCTCGAGCCGGAGACGGTGATCTCCTATAGCGGGCTGCGGCCGGGCCTCGCCTACGATCAGGAGATCCTCGACGAGGCGCTGCGCGGGATGCTCGCCACCGAGCTGTTCGCGGACGTCCAGATCTCCGGCGTCGCCACCGGCGACATCGAGCTCCAGGTGCGCGAGAATCCGGTGATCAACCGCATCGTCCTCGAAGGCAACCGGCGCATCAAGGACGACAAGATCGTCCCGGAGATCCGGCTCGCTCCGCGCCAGATCTTCACCCGCTCGCGCGCCCGCGCCGACGTCGCCCGCATCATCGAGCTCTACCGGCGCCAGGGCCGCTTCGGCGCCACCGTCGAGCCGCAGATCATCCAGCTCGACCAGAACCGCGTCGATGTCGTCTTCGAGATCAACGAGGGCCCGCGCTCCCGGGTGCGGCGCATCAACATCATCGGCAACGAGCAGTTCGACGACGGCCGGCTCCGCGGCGAGATGGCGACGCAGGAAGCCCGCTTCTACCGGATCTTCTCCTCGTCCGACACCTACGACCCCGACCGGCTCGCCTACGACCAGCAGAAGCTCAGGCAGTTCTACCTGACCAACGGCTATGCCGACTTCCGCGTCGTCTCGGCCGTCGCCGAGCTCACGCCCGACCGGCGCGACTTCATCATCACCTATGTGGTCGAGGAGGGCCCCCGCTACCGCTTCGGCGAGGTCAAGGTCGAGAGCAACATCCGCGATTTCCGCGCCGTCGACCTCCAGCGCACGCTGCCGATGCAGGCAGGCGACTGGTTCAACGCGCAGATGGTCGAGGACACCGTCACGAGGCTCAACGAGACCGCCGGCCTGTTCGGCTATGCGTTCGCCGACGTGCGCACCCGTCACGACCGCAACTCCGAGAACCGCACGCTCGGCGTCACCTTCCAGGTTGCCGAAGCGCCGCGCGTCTATGTCGAGCGGATCAACATCAACGGCAACACGGGCACGCGCGACGAGGTGATCCGCCGCGAGTTCCGCCTCGCCGAGGGCGATCCGTTCAACTCGATCCGCGTCCGCCGCTCCCGCGACCGCATCCAGTCGCTCGGCTTCTTCCAGGAGAATCTGGAGATCGAGCAGGAGCAGGGATCCGGCCCGGACCGCGTCGTCCTGGGCGTCGACGTCGAGGAACGCTCGACCGGCGAGCTCCAGGTCTCGGCCGGCTTCTCCAGCCTCGAGCGCTTCCTCGTCAACCTCTCGATCCGGCAGCGCAACTTCCGCGGCCTGGGCCAGGAGCTGCGCGCCTCGATCAACTATTCGAGCTACTCGAAGTCGGCGGAGCTCGGCTTCACCGAGCCCTATCTGTTCGGCCGCAACATCGCTGTCGGATTCGATATCTACCGGCGCGATCTCAACAATTTCAACTTCTTCGGCCAGAACCGTCAGACGACGTTCGAACAGGTCAGCACCGGCGGGCAGATCCGCGCCGGCGTGCCGATCACCGAGCGGATCTCGGCGGCGCTGCGCTACGGCCTCAGCCAGGACGAGGTCACGCTGTCGGAGGAGCTGTTCTTCACGCCGGGACCCGACGGCACCCTGCAGTGCGACCCGCTGCTCGCCGGCCGCTATCTCTGCGACGCGATCGGCACCCGGATCACGTCTACGGTCGGTTATTCGCTGGTCTACGACACGCTCAACAACCGCCTGCGTCCGTCGGCCGGCTCGCGCGCGCTGATCAGCCAGGATTTCGCCGGTCTCGGCGGCGACATCCATTATCTGCGCACCCGCGCCAGCGCGTCCAACTACCGCGATCTCGGCCGGGGCCTCATCCTCGGGCTCAGCCTCGAGGCGGGCTACATCCACAGCTTCGACCAGGGGACCGCGACCAGCGATCCGCTTCGCCTGATCGACCGCTTCTTCCTCGGCGAGCCGCAGATCAGGGGCTTCGACATCCGGGGCGTCGGCCCGCGCATCCAGCGCGCGCCGTACGAGCAGGACGCGCAGGGCAATTATCTGAAGGACGCCAACGGCAATTTCATCACCGTGACCGACCGGCAGCGGATCGTCGACGACGCGGTCGGCGGGCGCGCTTATTATGTGGGCCGCGCCGAGGTCGAGATTCCGCTCGGCGCCAGTGCCCGCGAGCTCGGCCTGAGGCCGTCCGTCTTCGTCGACGTCGGCGCGCTCTGGGGCATTCGCCGCCCGGCGACGAACCCGGTCGAGCCGGGAAGCAACCAGACCCGCAACCAGTGCATCGGCACCGACGGCACCATCGTCTTCCTGGATCCGACGGCGACGAGCTGCCCGAGCGGGACGACTTTCTACCGGGCCGGTATCGAGCCGTTCAACGAGACCTTCCTCGGCAACAGCATGAGCCCGCGCCTCTCCATCGGCTTCGGCGTCAACTGGAACTCGCCCTTCGGCCCGTTCAGGGTCGATATAGCTCGCGCATTGTTGAGTCGGCCGGGTGACGACACCAAGCTCTTCAGCTTCAACGTAGGGACTGCATTCTAATGAAGAACATCCTTCTCGGCGCCGCCGTGGCGCTCACGCTCGCTTTGCCGGCCGCCGCGCCGGCGCAGCGGGCGCCCGCCGCCACCGTCGTGGTCGTCGATACCGACCGCATCTATCGCGATTGCACCGCCTGCCGCGTCGCCCAGACGCAGCTCCAGGCGCTCGGCACGCAGCTCCAGCAGCGCGCCCAGCAGCTCGGCCAGCCGATCGAGACCGAGCTGCAGTCGATCCAGCAGGCCGCCGCCGCCGCGCGCAACCAGACCGGCGCCGCCCGCACCACCGCCGAGACCCAGATCCAGCAGCGCGCCCAGCGCCTCGAGCAGCAGCGCGGCGTCGCGCAGCAGGAGCTCGGCCGCATGGAGCAGAACCTGCGCTCCACCCAGGCGAACGTGATCCAGCAGATCAACGTCCGCCTGAACCCGATCATCAACCAGGTCATGACCCAGCGCGGCGCCAACCTTGCCGTCGACGTCAGCGCGACGCTCGCCCATGCCGGCGCGCTCAACGTCACCGACGCGGTGCTCGCCCAGCTCAATACGCAGCTGCCGAGCGTCAACGTGACGCCGCTGCCGCAGCAGCAGCAGCCCGCACAGCCGCCTCAGCCCGGCCGCTGACCCGATGAGCGCTGAGGGCAGCGCCGCGGCATCTCCGCTGGATATCCGACGGGTGATGGCGGCGCTGCCCCATCGCTACCCGATGCTCCTCGTCGACCGGGTCGAGGAGCTGGTCGTCGACCAGCGGATCGCCGCGATCAAGGCGGTGACGATCAACGAGCCCTTCTTCCAGGGCCACTTCCCCGGCCGCCCGATCATGCCGGGCGTGCTGATTGTCGAGGCGCTCGCCCAGGCGGCGGGCGTGCTCGCCGTCGAGTCGCTCGGCCTCGCGGGTTCGGGCAAGCTCGTCTATTTCATGGCGATCGACGGCGCCAAGTTCAGGACCCCGGTCGAGCCCGGAGTCCTGCTCCGGCTCGAGGTCGAGTTCGTCCAGAAGCGCGCATCGGTCTGCAAGTTCGCCGGCCGCGCGACGATCGGCGGCAAGCTCGCCGCCGAGGCGAACTTCACCGCGACGATTGCGGACCCGCCGAAGGACTGAGCGGCCGCCAGCGGCCTTCGACCTTTTCGATTCCGAACACCGCGCCGATCACAGGCCCTTCCATCACCTCGTCCGGCGGGGCGTCGGCGGCGATGCGACCGCCCTCCATGACGATCAGCCGGTCGGCATGGGCCGCCGCCATGTCGAGGTCGTGCATGGCGACGACAGCCGTGCGGCCGCGGAGCATGTCCATCAGGCGTATCTGCCAGAGCGGATCGAGATTTGCGGTCGGCTCGTCGAGAAGGAGGAGCGAGGGCGCCGGCGCGAGGGCGCGGGCGATGAGCGCGCGGCTCCGCTCGCCGGTCGACAAACGGTCCATCCGCCGCGCGGCGAGCGGCTCCAGCTCGAGGAGCGCGACGGCGGCGTCGATCTCCACGCCCGAGGCGCCGCCGAGGGCGACGACGTCGCGGGCGCGGAGCGGCCAGTGGAGGTCGCGGCTCGCCGGCAGGAAGGCGACGAGGCGGGCACGCGGGCCCGGCGCGACGCTCCGCAGCTCGATCCCGCCGATCTCGACCTGGCCGCCGGGGCTGCCGATGCCGGCGAGGGCATGGAGAAGGCTGGTCTTGCCGCTGCCGTTCGGCCCGACGAGGCAGACGAGCTCGCCAGGCCTGAGCTCGAGCGAGACCGGCGCCAGCCGTCCCGGCAGCGAGAGCGCGGCGGCGCGGATCATCCGCCGATCCGCCAGCGCATATGGGCGACCAGCCAGAGGAAGAAGGGCGCACCGAGCAGCGCGGTGAGAACGCCGATCGGCAGCGTGCGGCCGAGCGGGGCGGCGCGTACCGCGACGTCGGCCACGGCGAGGAGGAGCGCGCCGATCATCGCCGCCGGAGCGATCGCGCGGCCCGGATGGCCGCCGGTGAGGCGCCGCGCGAAGATCGGCGCGACGAGGCCCACGAAACCGATCGCGCCGCAGACGGCGACGCAGGCGCCGACGCCGATGGCCGTCAGGCAGACGACGAGGCGCCTCAGCCGGACGATGTCGTGGCCAAGGGATTGCGCCACCTCCTCGCCGAGCGCGAGTGCGTCGAGCGGGCGCGACAGGCGCAGGAGAAGCAGGATCGTCGCGGTCGCCGGAGCGCCGGCGAAGGCCGCCTGGGCGAGGCTGCGATCGACCAGCGAGCCCATCAGCCAGTCATAGGCGTCGTAGAAGGCGAAGGGGGAGGGGGCGAGCGCGAGCGCAAGCGTGGTGAGCGCACCGGCGAGCGCGCTGATCGCGAGGCCCGCGAGGAGCAGGGTGGCGGTCTCGGCGCGCGGGCCGGCGAGGGCGAGCAGGAGGAGGAGCGCGCCGAGTGCGCCCGCCACGGCGCCGAGCGAAAGCGCGAGCGGGCCCGAAAAGCCGATGAGGTAGGCGGTGACCACCGCGCCCAGTGCGGCGCCGCTGGTCGTCCCGGTGAGGTCGGGCGAGGCGAGGGGGTTGGCGAACAAGGCCTGCACCGCCGCGCCTGCTGCGGCGAGCGTGGCGCCGTAGACGAGCGCGAGCAGCGTCCGGGGCAGGCGAAGCTCGAGGAGAATCGCCGAGGCGAGAGCGCGGTCCTCCTGCCAGAGCGCGGCAAGGTCCGGCCACGGCGCCGCGAGCGACAGCGCCGCGGCGGCTGCGAGGAGCAGCGTCAGGACGAGGGCGGCGCGCCTGGTCACGAACCGAGCACCCGGCGCAGCCGGACGACCTCGTCGATCATCGGCGGGCCCATGCAGGTCCAGCGGCGGCCGTCCGTCGGCACGTTGCGCGACCGCTCCGTCTGGCTCGCCAGCGGGTGGCGGAGCCAGCGCTGCGAGCCGGAATATTGCCCGGCGCGATAGTCGCTCCTCAGCAGCACCGCCGGGGGCCGGGCGGCGAGCTGCTCGAGCGGGACGCGGTCGCCCTGCAGCGGCCGCTGGGCGAGGCCGGCGAGGCGCATCCACTGCGCTTCGAGCCCCTCCGGCGAGACGGTGCGGCCGCCGCCGCCGAGCCAGATCGCGTCGGCCGCGCGTGACGGCGCACTCTCCCTCAGCGCGCGGATTCGGGCGACCAGCGCCGCACCGCGCGCTTCGCGTCCGAGCGCCGCGGCGACGCTCCTTATGCCCGCTTCGACGTCGTCGAGGCTCCCGGCGAACGGCAGGTCGAGAGTGCGGATGCCGAGCCGGGCGGCGATCCGCAGCCGGTCGCGCGCCCCGCCGCCCATCGTCAGCACGAGATCCGGACGGTGGCGGGCGGCCGAAACGAGGCTGCCGTCATTGCGCCGATGGCGCCGCGCCTCGCGCCAGAGCGGCGTCTCCGCCTCCTCCTGGGCGAGATGCGTGACCGAGACGATCTGGGCCGGATCGGCGAGCGAGAGCAGCAGCTCGTCGGTGCACAGGTTGAGCGAGGCGACGCGCAGCGGCGGACCTCCCCCGTCGAGGGGCGGCACCGGCGCCTCCGCGGCCGAGCAGGCGGCGAGGCTAAGAGCCGAGGCGAAAGCGAAGGCCCGCATGGACCGTCCTTCCCGGGGTCTCGTAGCCGAAGACGTCCTGATAATCGGCGGCGAAGGCGTTCGCGACGCGGCCGAAAGCCTCGACGCCGCGGCCGAGCGCCCAGCCGAGGCGGAGCGAGCCGAGCACATAGCCGCCGAGCCGCACCCGCTGGGCCGGGATCGGATCGGTGTCGAGATCGTCGCGCGCGCCGACATAGGCGGCGGTGGCGCTCCAGCTGAGCCGCCCCGCCTCGCCGAAGGCGATGAGGTTGGCGCTGTGCCGCGGCCGCCGAACCTCGCGGATCGCGGCGTCCGCAGGTTCGCGCCGCTCGTCGGCATCGAGGAACGTGTAGTTGACCTGGAGCCGGAGCGCCTCGCCGAACCCGTATTCGCCGGCCACTTCAACGCCGCGGCGGCGGCTCGCGCCTTCGACGTTGCGGGCGCTCGACAGGAAGGTCGCGGGATCGAAGACGTCGACGATCTCGCTCTTCAGGCGATTGGTGAAGGCGGCGGCGCGCAGCCCGGCGGCGCCGCGGCGCCAGGCGATCCCCGCCTCGAAGCCGCGCGACCGCTCGGGCCGGAGCTCGGGATTGCCGGCAAAGGAGCCTGGGAAGAAGCCGAAGAGGTCGTAGAAGGTCGGCTGGGCGATGCCCTCGCCGTAGGAGGCGAGCAGCGTCCACTCCCGCGACGGGCGCAGGATCGCGGCGGCGCGAACGGTCGTCTCGTCCCGGAAGGCGCTGAATGCGTCGTGGCGGACGGCGAGGCTGGTGGTGAGCGCGTCCGACCATGTGCCGTGCCACTCGCCGACGAGCGCGGTGAGGCTGCGCGAGCGGTCCTGGTCGGTGCCGCCGAAATGGACCTGGTCGCGCGCGCGGAAGTCCTCGGCCTCATGATCGAGCGCGGCGGTGAGGCGGTGGCCGGCAAAGCGGCGCGATAGCTGGGCGCCGCCGGTGACGCGGCGGCCCGCGGTCCGGTTGAGCGGCGCCTCGTCGAGCCGGTTGCGGTTGGCGCTGGCGAGAAGGCTCGACTCCAGCGTCCCGATCCAGCCGCCGCTTTCGAATTGGCCCCAAAGTCGGCCGGCGGCGATTCGGTTGCGGGTCTCGTCCAGAGTGTCCGCCCGCCGGAAGGTGAGGGGATCGAGACCGTCAAACTCGCTGACCGAGTCGATCCAGCGGCCGACCGCGCCCAGCTTGATCCGGTCCGAAGGGCGCAGGATCGCCTTGAAGCTGGCGGATCGGTTCTCGAAACCGTCTTTGTCACCGCCTGAGCCGAAGGAATCCATGCCCTCGCTCGCATGCCAGCCGGCGGTGGCTCCGAATTCGAGCCTGCCCGCCTTCCCCCCGGCGCTGGCCGACAGCCGGGCGCTGTCGAGCCCGCCATATTCGGCGAGCGCTTCCAGGCTCCGGTCCCAATGGGCCTGGTTGGTATGGACGCTGACGACTCCGCCGATCGCCTCGGAACCGAAGAAGGCCGAATAGGGCCCGCGCATGATGTCGATCCGGTCGACCCCGTCTACCGTCAGAAGCTCGAATCGGGCTTCG
>DASWMB010000228.1:0-6536 GCA_036399955.1 Allosphingosinicella sp.
CCGCTCCAGCGCATCGGCCACGCGCGGGTCGGTCTGCGCCGCCTGCACCGCCGCCGCGGGGGCGCCGCCGTGGCGATCGTTGAGGTCGTCCGCGAGGAGCAAAGAGGCGAACAGCAGCTGGCGGCTTTCGCTGAGGCTGCCGAGCGCCTGGGCGGCATCCTGCGCGCGGCGGTCGACGAGAGCGGAAAGCGTCCGCAGATGCTCCTCCTCGCCGTCGCGGCAGGCGACGGTATAGCGGCGGCCGGCGACCTCGACCTCGATCTGGGCCATCAGTCGGCTTCCGCTGGTTCTGGCGCCGCGGCGAGCAGGCGGTCGATCTGGGCGATCGCGCCCTCGACGCGGCCGCGCAGCGCCTCATGGACCTCGCGCAGGCGCCTCAGCTCCGGCTCGGCGGGTGCGGCCGTGGCCTGGCGCTCGGCGGCGGTCTCGATCCGGGCGAGCGCGCGGTCGATCCTTTCGATGGCGGCAAGAGCGCGTTCGTCGGACATGCCATTGCGATAGTCAGGCGCCGGGCGCGCGGCAAGCGCTTCGCGGTGCGATGGTTGACGCAAGCGCCGCCGGGACTAAGGAGCGGCGGGGGAGCGGACCGCTCCTTTCATTCCAGCAGGGACAAGCCATGGCCGCCGACCCGAGACTGCTCGCCAACGCCATCCGCGCGCTGTCGATGGATGCGGTGCAGGCGGCCAATTCGGGCCATCCCGGCATGCCGATGGGCATGGCCGACGTCGCCACCGTCCTGTTCACCGAATATCTGAAATATGACGCCTCGGCGCCGGGCTGGCACGATCGCGACCGCTTCGTCCTCTCCGCCGGCCATGGATCGATGCTGATCTACTCGCTGCTCTGGCTGACCGGCTACGACAGGCCGACGATCGAGGATATCAAGGGATTCCGCAAGCTCGGCTCCCCCTGCGCGGGGCACCCGGAGAACTTCATGCTCGACGCCGTCGAGGCGACGACCGGGCCGCTCGGCCAGGGCCTGGCGATGTCGGTTGGGATGGCGATTGCCGAGCGGCACCTCAACGCCGTCTTCGGCGACGATCTGGTCGATCACCGCACCTGGGTGATCGCCGGCGACGGCGACCTGATGGAAGGCGTCAACCACGAGGCGGCGGGGCTCGCCGGGCATCTCGGCCTGGGCCGGCTGATCGTCTTCTGGGACGACAACAAGATCACCATCGACGGCTCGACGGAGCTGTCGACGTCCGAGGACATCCCGGCGCGCTATGCGGCCTATGGCTGGCACAGCGTCTCCTGCGACGGTCACGACTTCGCCGACATCCGCCGCGCGATCGACGAGGCCCTGGCCGATCCCCGCCCGTCTCTGATCGCGTGCCGGACGATCATCGGCTGGGGCGCCCCGAACAAGCAGGGCACTTCGGCGACTCACGGCGCGGCGCTCGGCGACGAGGAAGTGGCGGCGGCCCGCAAGCAGCTCCTCTGGGAGAGCGAGCCGTTCGAGATCCCGGACGAGATCCTTTCCCAGTGGCGGTCGGCAGGGCGGCGCGGGGCCGCGGCGCACCAGGAGTGGCAGGCGCGGCTCGACGCGAGCGGGGAGCGCGCCGAGTTCGAACGCCGCATGAGCGGGCGCCTGCCGGCTGACCACGGCATCGCCGGCTGGCTGGACCGCCTCGCCGCCGAGCCGCAGAAGCTCGCGACCCGCAAGGCCTCCGAGCTGGCGCTCGAGGCGATCAACGCGGCGGTGCCGGAGACGATCGGCGGCTCGGCCGACCTGACCGGTTCCAACAACACGAAAACGAAGGCCCAGAAGCCTCTGACGAAAGAGGATTATTCCGGCCGCTACATCTATTACGGCATCCGCGAGTTCGGAATGGCCGCGGCGCTGAACGGCATGGCGCTCCATGGCGGAATCATCCCCTATGGCGGCACCTTCCTGGTCTTTTCGGACTATTGCCGCCCCGCCATCCGCCTCTCGGCCCTCCAGGGCGCGCGCGTCGTCTACGTCATGACTCACGATTCGATCGGCCTCGGCGAGGACGGACCCACCCACCAGCCGGTCGAGCATCTGACCAGCCTGCGCCTGATCCCGAACCTCGCCGTCTTCCGCCCCGCCGATGCGGTCGAGACGGCGGAATGCTGGGCGCTGGCGCTCGAGCGCCAGGAAGGGCCGTCCTTGCTCGCGCTCACCCGGCAGAACCTCGCTCAGGTCCGGCTCGAGCGAAGCGCCGAAAATCCTTGCGCGCGCGGGGCTTATCGCCTGCGTGCGGCAGTGACAGCGCGCAAGGTGGTGCTGGTCGCGACCGGTTCCGAAGTGTCGGTGGCGATCGAAGTGGCCGAGGCGCTCGAAGGGCAGGGGGTCGGCGCCGACGTCGTCTCGATGCCGTCCTGGTCGCATTTCGACGCGCAGGACGGGGCCTATCGCGCCGATCTTCTGCCGGAGGACGCGCTCAAGGTCTCGATCGAGGCTGGGACGACCTTGGGCTGGGAGCGCTACATCGGCCCCCGCGGCCTCGCGGTCGGGCTCGACCGGTTCGGCGCTTCCGCCCCGGGCGACGACCTTTTCAGGCGCTTCGGCTTCACCGCCGGAGCGATCGTGCCGCAGATCCTATCGCGGCTCAATATCGAAGGAGATCAATGACATGGCGACGAGAGTTGCGATCAACGGCTTCGGCCGCATCGGCCGGCTGGTGGCGCGCGCCATCCTCGAGAAGCAGGACAGCGGCCTCGAGCTGGTCGCGATCAACGACCTCGCGGACGCGGAATCGAACGCGCTCCTGTTCAAGCGCGACAGCGTCCACGGCCGATATCCGGGCGATGTCCGCGCAGAAGGCAACGACCTGGTCATCGACGGCCGCCGCGTCCTCGTCACCGCCGAGCGGGACCCGGGCAAGCTTCCCCACGGCGCGAACGGCGTCGACATCGCCCTGGAGTGCACCGGCTTCTTCACGGACCGTGACAAGGCCGGCGCGCATCTTACTGCGGGAGCGAAGAAAGTCCTGATCTCCGCGCCGGCCAAGGGCGTCGACCTCACCGTCGTCTACGGCGTCAACCACGAGAAGTTGACTGCAGAGCACAGCATCGTCTCCAACGCCTCCTGCACGACCAACTGCCTCGCGCCGGTCGCCAAGGTGCTGAACGACACGATCGGCATCGAGCGCGGCCTGATGACGACCATCCACGCCTATACCAACGACCAGAAGATCCTCGACCAGATCCACTCGGACAAGCGTCGCGCCCGCGCTGCCGGCATGTCGATGATCCCGACCACGACCGGCGCCGCCCGTGCCGTCGGCGAGGTGCTCCCGGAGCTGAAGGGCAAGCTCGACGGCTCGGCGATCCGCGTGCCGACGCCGAACGTCAGCCTCGTCGACCTTACTTTCAACCCGGGCCGCGATACGAGCGTCGACGAAGTGAACGGCCTGCTGCGCGCCGCCGCGGAGAGCGGGCCGCTCGCCGGCATCCTCGATTATACTGACGAGCCGCTGGTTTCGATCGACCTCAACCACAATCCGGCGAGCTCCACGGTGGACAGCCTCGAGACCGCGGTGCTGGACGGGCGGCTGGTCCGCGTCGTCTCCTGGTACGACAATGAATGGGGCTTCTCGAACCGCATGGTCGACACGGCGAGCGCGATGGCGCGGCTCCTTTGACGCCATGACGTCATTCCGGACCCTCGACGATCTCGGCGACGTCGCCGGCAGACGCGCGCTCGTCCGCGTCGACCTCAACGTGCCGATGAGCGACGGCGAGGTGACCGACGACACCCGCATGCGCGCCACCCTGCCGACGGTCACCGAGCTCGCCGACCGGGGCGCGATCGTCCTCCTGCTCTCGCATTTCGGGCGGCCCAAGCTTCCAGCCCCCGAATTCTCCCTCTCGCGGCTGACGCGGGCCTATGAGGCGGTGCTCGGGCGCGAGGTGCGCTATGTCGACTGGGAGGGAGCGGCGGAGAACGTCGCCATGCTGCAGCCCGGCGATGTCGCAATCCTCGAGAACACCCGCTTCTTCGGCGGCGAGGAGAAGAACGATCCGGCCGTGATCGAACGCTTCGCCAGCCTCGGCGACATCTACGTCAACGACGCCTTCTCCGCTGCGCATCGCGCACACGCCTCCACCGAAGGGCTCGCTCACCGGCTCCCCGCTTATGCGGGCCGCGCGATGGAGGCGGAGCTGAAGGCGCTGCAGAAGGCCCTCGGGGAGCCGGAGCGGCCGGTGGCGGCGGTGGTGGGCGGCGCCAAAGTCTCGACCAAGCTCGACGTGCTCCGCCACCTCGTCGCCAAGGTCGATCACCTGATCATCGGCGGCGGCATGGCGAACACCTTCCTGGCCGCGCGCGGCGTCCAGGTCGGCAAGTCACTGTGCGAGCACGACCTCGCCGGCATCGCACTCGAGATCCTCGAGGCGGCGGACCGGGCCGGCTGCACGGTGCACCTTCCCTATGACGTCGTGGTGGCGAAGGAGTTCGCCGCCAATCCGCCGAGCCTGCGCACCTGCAACGTCCACGAGGTCGCCGCCGACGAGATAATCCTCGATGTCGGCCCCGCCGCCGTGGAGGCGCTCGCCGATGCGCTCAAGACCTGCCGGACGCTGGTCTGGAACGGGCCACTCGGTGCCTTCGAGACGCCGCCCTTCGATGAGGCGACGGTGGCGCTCGCCCGGACCGCGGCGGCGCTGACCGAGAGCGGCCAGCTCGTCTCGGTCGCGGGCGGCGGCGACACCGTTTCGGCGCTGAACCACGCCGGCGTAGCCCATGGTTTCACCTTCGTCTCGACCGCCGGCGGCGCCTTCCTCGAATGGATGGAGGGCAAGGAGCTGCCGGGCGTGAAGGCGCTAGAGCAAGCGCTGGTAAGCAGCTCCGGCCCGGAAACAAAGCAAGGAATGGAAGGACTTGATAGATGAGCCTCGCACCGATCGTGAAGCAGATCCTCGACCGTTATGAGAGCGACCCGCCGGGCGTGAAGGCGAACCTCGCCCGCATCCTGATGCAGGGACGGCTCGGCGGCACCGGCAAGCTCATCATCCTGCCGGTCGACCAGGGCTTCGAGCACGGACCCGCCCGCAGCTTCGCGATCAATCCGCCCGCCTACGACCCGCACTACCATTACCAGCTCGCCATCGATGCGGGTCTCAACGCGTATGCCGCGCCGCTCGGCGCGCTCGAGGCGGGGGCGGGGACCTTCGCCGGGCAGATCCCGACCATCCTCAAGATCAACAATTCGAACAGCTGGGCGACGCGCAAGGACCAGGCCGTCACCGGCTCGATTGACGACGCGCTCCGGCTCGGCTGCTCGGCGATCGGCTTCACCACCTATCCGGGCTCGGAAGACAATTTCGAGCTCATCGAGGAGATCAGGGAGCTTTCCGCCGAGGCGAAGTCCGTGGGCCTGGCGACGGTGATCTGGGCCTATCCGCGCGGCGGCAACGTGTCGAAGGACGGCGAACTCGCGCTCGACGTCACGGCCTACGGTGCCCACATGGCCGCCCTGCTCGGCGCGCACATCATCAAGGTGAAGCTGCCGTCCGCCCATATCGAGCAGAAGGACGCGCAGAAGGCCTATGAGGGGACCGACTGGTCGGCTCAGACGGACCGGGTGCGTCACGTCGTCCAGTGCTGCTTCAACGGCCGCCGGCTCGTCGTCTTCTCGGGCGGCGCCGCCAAGGGTACCGACGCGATCTTCCAGGATGCGCGCGACATCCGCGCCGGGGGCGGCAACGGCTCGATCATCGGCCGCAATGCCTTCCAGCGCCCGCGCGACGAGGCCATGGCGATGCTCGACAGGCTGGTGCGGATCTACAAGGGCGAGGAATGACGCCGCTTTCGGGATGAGCGTCCGCCTCCGCTGGCTGGCGCGTCAGTTCGCTCGTCCGAGCGGGCTCGCCGGCCGCCTGCTGATCGCGCCATGGCTGGACCGGATCAGCCGCCGCGCGAACCGGCTCGCACTCGAGCGGCTGGCTCCGGCGCCGGGCGAGCGGGTCCTCGAGCTGGGTTTCGGCGGCGGCGGGCTTCTTGGGCTGGTGCTGCAAAGCAAGCTCGCCAAGCTGATCGCCGTCGACGCGTCTCGCGCCATGGTGAGACGAGCGGCCCGCCGGTTCGCCGCCAGCGTCAGCAGCGACCGGCTCGAGCTGCTCCACGCCCGCGCGGAGGCGCTGCCGCTGGGCGGCGGCTCCATCGACGCAGCGGTGAGCGTCAGCAGCCTCTATTTCTGGGACGACCTGCACCGCGCCCTCACCGAGCTGGCGCGGGTGCTGCGGCCAGGCGGCCGGCTCGTCCTGGTGTGGGAAGCGCCGGAGACGCTGCGGCGATGGCCGGGGCATCGCTTCGGCTTCCACATCTACGACGACGCCTCGGTGATTGCCGCGGCCGCGGGCGCGAACCTTCTCGACCCTGTGGTGCGGAGCGTCGACGGCTTTCTCGTCTTGAGCCTCAGGCGCGGCGCTGACATGGAGGGGGCGTGACCGAAGACGATCTCCATCCGGACTTTGCGAACCTGTTCGAGCCGGCGCCGCGGCCGCCGTGCCAGCTCTATCTGATCTCGCCCGAGCGGATCGGCGACGAGTTCGCCGAGCGGCTGAAG